>SAUS01000088.1 GCA_004000625.1 Candidatus Cibiobacter qucibialis
CCTGCTTGTGTTTGCGAAATATCCGTCATTTTCTTTGTTTTCAGATACACCTTAAGAAACCGCACCAGGTGTGGACTGTGCGGGGCCGCAGTGTGGTGTTGAGAAAGGGGAGCAGCAGATGACCCGGATTGCGATTGTGGAGGACGAGGCGGCGGTGCGGGAACAGCTGGCGGGGTATGTGCAGCGGTACACCCGGCAGTACGGCACGCCGTTTGAGGTAACGGAGTTTGCGGATGGGATGGAGATTCTGGAAGATTACCGCCCGCAGTTCGACATCATCTTTCTGGATGTGGAGATGAAGCACCTGGACGGCATGGAGACCGCCCGCCGCATTCGGGAGCGGGACGGCGGGGTGCTGATCGTGTTCATTACCAACATGGCGCAGTATGCCATCCGCGGATATGCTGTTGGGGCGCTGGATTATGTGCTGAAACCGGTGCCCTACTTTGCGTTTTCGCAGCAGCTGCAAAAGGCGCTGGGGCAGCTGGAAAAGCGGGAGCGGCATTATCTGGCTGTGGCGGTGGACGGCGGCATGCGGCGGCTGGACGCGGCGGAAATTTATTACCTGGAAAGCGAAGGCCACAAGGTACATTTTTACACCGAAAAAGAAAATTTTGTGGTGCCGGGCACCCTGAAAAACTATGAGGAAAAGCTGGTGGGCCGGGCGTTTGCACGGTGCAACAGCGGGTATCTGGTCAATCTGGCGCAGGTTTCCGGCGTGCAGCAGGATATGGTGCAGGTTGGTCCGTATGCGCTGCAGATCAGCCGCCCGCGGCGCAAGGCCTTTATGGCGGAGCTGGCGGATTACATTGGGGGTGCGGGCCAATGACGACACTGCCGGATATCCCCCGCCTGTACACCGCATTGGCGGAAGTGCTGGCGGTGCTGCTGTATGCGCACAGACTGCCGCCGCGGATGAACCAGCGCGTGATCTGGGGCGTGGAAGCCGGTTGGGCGGTGCTGCTGGGGGCGTTTTTGCAGGCCACGGGGGAAGTTCCGCTGGCGTGGTGGATTCCCTGCATGGCAATGGCGATTCTTTCCATGCTGCTGTTTTTGTGGGTCACACGCAGCATTACGCTGCTGGAAGCGGGTTATGTGTGCGCGCGAGCCTTTATTTTGGCGGAGCTGGCGGCCAGCGTGGAATGGCAGCTGCACTGCGTGCTGTGGCCGCAGCGCGGTGGGGCGGAGCCGCTTTCGCTGCTGCTGTTGGCGGCGGTGTACGGCGGCATTTTTGCCGCGATGCTTTTTGTGGAGAACCGCCGCCCCGGCCCGGCCGGGAAGCTGAAAATAACGCCCGCAGGAACTTTTGTGGCGGTGGTCATGGCGCTGACCGCATTTGCCGTGAGCAATTTGAGCTTTGCCAACGGCAGCGAAGCCAACATGAACATGTTTTACATCCGCACGCTGGTGGACCTGGCCGGGGTGCTGATTTTGACGGTGCAGCACGAGCAGCTGCGCGAAGCCGCCCTGCACAGCGAGCTGGCGGAGCTGGACGGCGTTTTGCACCGCCAGTACGAGCAGTACAAGCAGAGCAAGGAGAACATCCGCCTGATCAACCGGCGCTACCACGAGCTGAAAATGCAGATTGCGGCCATCCGGGCGGAGCGGGACCACGCCAAGCAGGATGTGGCGCTGGCGGCCATGGAAAGCGGCATCCGCCAGTACGAGGCGGAGAACAAGACCGGCAACCCGGTGCTGGACACCCTGCTGACGGCCAAAAGCCTGTACTGCCAGCAGCACCACATCACGATGACCTGCGTGGCGGACGGGCATTTGCTGGACTTTTTGGAAACAGGGGAAATCTGCACGATTGTGGGTACGGCGCTGGACAATGCGACCGAGAGCGTAGAGACCGAGCCCGACCACGAAAAGCGGCTGATCCGGGTGGCGGTGTACGCCCAGAACGGCTTTGTGATGCTGCGGTTTGAAAACTACTGCGCGCAGGAAGTGGAGCTGGGCGCGGACGGCCTGCCGCGCCGCAACACCCATGGCGGCAGCGACCTGCGCGGTGTGCGCGCCGCCGCCGAAAAGCGCGGCGGAACGATGACGCTGCACTGGGAAAACGAGTGGTTTACGCTGCGGGTGCTGCTGCCGCAGAAAAGCTGAATGGATGGCTGGGGGTCTAGGATAAGGCACCCGGCCATTTTTGGTGTTTGGGCGGGGTGCACAAAACAGGGTCGAGATGCTTTGTGAGAGATGCACAACAAAAAATGAAATGTTTTTGAAACTTTTGCAAAACATGCAACGGAAACAACAGTTTGTGCAAAAAATGAGCCGAAAGAAAATTGTTTTGGTACAATATCATCAATGAAAGCGGAAATCCCGTCAGCTGCCATCCGGAGGGCGGCACAATAAAAGGAGGAAAACAATGAACACCCTGCTTCTTACCCTGGCAAATATGGGCGTCAACCTGGACGACGTTGCCGATGTGGTCAATAACTGCATCCCGCAGCTCATCTTCTTTGGCGTTGTGGTTGCCGCCGCCATTATCGTACTGATCGCTATGGCGGTCAACAAGAAACTGGCCAAGCCCACCAAATTCATGGTGCGCGCCCAGTCCGGCCTGGCCGTGCTGCTGGCTTTCGGCATCATGCTCAACCTGGTTGCCTTTGGCCCTATGAGCACCATGCTCGACCTGGTCACCGGCAACGGCACTATCACCGAAGAATCTGGTGCAGAGGCCAACGCCCTGTGCACCGAGATTGCCGAGGAAGGCATCGTCCTGCTGCAGAACGATGACAACGAACTGCCCCTCGCGTCCGGCAGCAACCTGAACGTCTTTGGCTGGGCTTCTGTCGGCCCTGTCTACGGCGGCACCGGCGCCGGCGCGATCTCTGCCGACCGTCCCACCGTCAGCCTGCTGGATGGCCTGCACAACGCGGGCATCAACACCAACACCGAGCTGAGCGATTTCTACACCGCTTACTGCGCCGAGCGCCCGGCGCTGGGTTACAGCAACCATAACTGGACCCTGCCCGAGCCCACCGCCGCCAGCTACACCCAGGAGCTGATCGACAACGCCAAGTCTTTCTCTGACACTGCGATGGTCGTCATCAGCCGCGTTGGTGGCGAAATGGCTGACCTGCCCACTAACATGGATGGACTCAACTACACTGAAAACTCTACCGAGTATAATGATTTCGAACCCGGCCAGCATTATCTTTCTCTGACCAAAACAGAAAAGAACATGATTGATATGGTCACCAAAAACTTTGCTAATGTTGTGCTGGTTTACAATGGTGCCAATACTTTGGAAATGGGCTTCGTGAATGATTACCCCCAGATCAAGAGCGTCATTTGGTGCCCCGGCACCGGTCAGACTGGCTTCAACGCTCTGGGCGAGATTGTTGCCGGTGAGGTCAACCCCTCCGGCCACTCTGCTGACACCTTTGTCTATGACCTGACCGCAGCTCCTTACTTCAACAACATCGGCGACTTTGCTTACACCAATGCGGATTCCGTTGGTTACACCGTTGCCAGCCAGGCTGGCGGTGATGCAAAGCTGGTTCCCCCGCACTTCGTCAACTATGTTGAGGGCATCTACGTTGGCTACAAGTTCTACGAGACTGCAGCTGCCGAGGGCCTGATCGACTATGACAAGACCGTGCAGTATCCCTTTGGCCACGGCCTGTCCTACACCACCTTTACCCAGAAAATCGACTCCATGACCGAGGCTGACGGCACCATCACTCTGGATGTCACCGTCACCAACACCGGCAGTGTGGCCGGTAAGGACGCCGTGCAGGTCTACTTCAACCCGCCGTACACCGATGGCGGCATTGAGAAGGCTTCCGCCAACCTCGTCACCTTCGGCAAGACCGACTCCATTGAGCCGGGCGCTTCCCAGACCTTGACCCTGACCTTCAACACCGAGGACATGGCCAGCTTTGACAGCAAGGACAAGGGCTGCTACGTGCTGGAAGAGGGCGACTATATCATCAGCATCAACGAGGATTCCCACACGGTGCTGGATTCCAAGACCTACAATGTCGCTTCCACCATCGTCTATGACGAGTCCAACCCCCGCAGCACCGATGCCGAGGCTGCTACCACCAAGTTCGACTTCGCTGACGACAAGCTCGTCACCCTGTCCCGTGCTGATCACTTCGCCAACTATGCCGAAGCTGTTGCTGCTCCCTCTGACTATACCATGTCTGAGGAAAGCATGAGCACCCTGTACAACGACCACAACTGGACCCCTGAGGACTTCAACGACCCCAACGATGAGATGCCCGTTACCGGTGCCAACAACGGCCTGAAGCTGGCTGACCTGCGCGGTGCTGACTACGACGACGAGCGTTGGGATACCCTGCTCGACCAGATGACCGTCACCGAGATGGACGACCTGATCGCACTGGGCGGCTACCAGACCAAGGCCGAGGCCAGCGTTGACAAGTACGCGACCATCGACTGCGACGGCCCCGCTGCCATCAACAACAACTTTACCGGCGTTTCTTCCATTGGCTTCCCGTCCGAGATCATCATCGCTTCCACCTTCAACACCGACCTGGCCCGCCGCTACGGCGAGAGCATCGGCCGCATGGCCAGCGAGATGAACGTCACCGGCTGGTACGCCCCCGCCATGAACGGCCACCGTTCCGCCTTTGACGGCCGTAACTTCGAATATTACTCTGAGGACAGCGTCCTCGCCGGTTACATCGGTGCCAGCTCCATTGCCGGTGCCCAGAGCTACGGCGTCTACGCTTACATGAAGCACTTTGCCCTGAACGACCAGCAGATCAACCAGAGCAAGCTGCTCTGCACCTGGGCTGACGAGCAGGCTATCCGCGAGATCTACCTGCGTCCCTTCGAGATCAGCGCCAAGGTGGGCGGCTGCAAGGCCGTCATGTCCAGCTGGAACTATATTGGCAACCAGTGGGCCGGTGCCTGCAATGCACTGCTGAACGGCGTGCTGCGCGGCGAGTGGGGCTTCCGCGGTATGGTCATCACCGACGGCTTCCACTTCACTGACTACATGGATTCAGATATTGCCATCCGCAACGGCTGCGACCTGATGCTGAAGAACTACGACGTTGCCACCAACCACCTGACCGATACCACCAGTGCTACCAGTGTTAAGGCTATGCGTCAGGCTTGCAAGAACATCATGTACACCGTGGTCAACTCCCGCGTTTACGACCCCGCCAACACTGTTTCCACCCCCATCTGGCGTACCGCTATGATCGTGGTCAACGTGCTGCTGGCTGTACTACTGGTCGTGCTGGAAGTTCTCACCTTCAAAAGCTACAAGAAGAAAAAGGCACAGTAAAGTGTAATTTGTAAGCTGTGCGGCTGCCCTGCGGTCCATCGCCGCCGACTTTGCGCGGTTGTGCGGTGGGCCGCAAGGCTGTTTTTAAGAAAAGGAACCACCTTATGCAAAAGAAACAACTGCAAGCTTTGACGCTTGAACAAAAATGTGCGCTGCTTTCGGGCGCTACTACCTTTGGGACCCGTGCACTGCCGAAAAATAATATCCCGTCCATCACCCTATCCGATGGCCCGAACGGTGTGCGCAAGCAGGCGGGCGCGGCGGATCATCTGGGGCTGAACCCCAGTGTTCCGGCCACCTGCTTCCCCACGGCAGCCACTGTGGCGTGCAGCTGGGACCCCGCCCTGGGCGAGCAGATCGGCCAGGCCATGGGCGAAGAAGCCGCCGCGCAGGAAGTTGCCGTGTTGCTGGGGCCGGGCCTGAACACCAAGCGCAGCCCCCTCTGCGGCCGCAATTTTGAGTATTTCTCCGAGGATCCGTATCTTTCCGGCAAAATGGCCGCGAGCTATGTACGGGGCATCCAGTCCAACGGTATTTCGGCCTGCCCCAAGCACTTTGCCGTCAACAGCCAGGAACTGCGCCGCATGGCGTCGGATTCCGTGGTGGATGAACGCACTTTGCGGGAGCTGTACCTGACCGGGTTTGAGATCGTGGTCAAGGAAGCAAAGCCCAAGACCATCATGAGCAGCTATAACCTCATCAACGGAACTTACGCCAACGAGAACCGCCACCTGTTAATGGACATCCTGCGCGGGGAGTGGGGCTTTGACGGTGCTGTGGTAACGGACTGGGGCGGCAGCAATGACCATGCCCTGGGCGTGCAGAACGGCTCCACGCTGGAAATGCCCGCCCCCGGCGGGGACGCGGTGCGCGAGCTGATGCAGGCTGTGCAGAGCGGCAAAATTACCGAAGCGGATGTGGACGCCCGGCTGGACGAGCTGCTGACGCTGGTGTTTGATACCCATGCCGCCGTGCAGTCCCACAGCCGCACCTTTGATGCGGACGCTCACCACGCCCTGGCCCGCCGCGCCGCAGCCGAAAGCATTGTGCTGCTGAAAAACGAGAACGACCTGCTGCCGCTGGCCGAGGGCGCAAAAGTTGCCGTGATCGGCGACTTTGCCCAGACACCGCGGTACCAGGGCGCTGGCTCCAGCGCGGTCAACTCCATCAAGGTGGATACCTTTTTGGACTGCCTGAAAGAGAGCGGCCTGGCCAGCGTGGGCTTTGCCTCCGGCTTTGACCGCCAGGGCAAACCGGATGCCGCCAAACAGGCCGAGGCTGTAGCCCTGGCCCAAAAGGCCGAAGTGGTGCTGCTCTGCCTGGGGCTGGATGAAATCAAGGAAAGTGAGGGTCTGGACCGCGGCGATATGCGCCTTGCGGACAACCAGATCGAACTGTTAAAGGCCGTGCAGCAGGCCAACCCCAACACCGTTGTGGTGCTCAGCGCAGGGGCTTCGCTGGAAACCCCGTGGCTCAAACACTGCCGTACCCTGGTGTATGGTGCGCTGGGCGGCCAGGCGGGGGCGGGCGCCATGCTGGATGTGCTGACCGGCAAAGTGAACCCCAGCGGCAAGCTGGCCGAAACCTGGGTCAACGCCTATGCGGATACCCCCGCCAAGGATAACTTTGCCGGGCCGGGCCGCATGGTGCAGTACCGCGAGGGGCTGTATGTCGGCTACCGCTATTACCAGACCGCCGGTGTGCCGGTGGCATTCCCCTTTGGCTATGGGTTAAGCTACACCAGCTTTGCCTACAGCAATTTGCAGGCCGCGTCCAATGGCGTGACCCTGACCGTAACCAACACCGGCAAGCGCGCCGGAGCAGAGATCGTGCAGCTGTATGTGGCAAAACCCGGGGCAGAAGTGTTCCGCCCCGCACAGGAGCTGAAAGGCTTTGCCAAGGTGCAGCTGCAGCCCGGCGAAAGCAAGACCGTGACCATCCCGCTGGACGACAAGGCATTCCGCTACTGGAACACCAAGACCGACAGCTGGGAAGTGGAAGGCGGCAGCTATGAGCTGCGGGTCGGCGCGTCCAGTACGGACATCCGCCTGACCGCCGTGGTGGAAGTGGCCGGTACCGGCGCACCCAACCCCTATGCGGGCAAGCATCTGCCGCACTATACCAGCGGCAAGGTGCAGAGCGTGCCGGATGACGAATGGGCCACCCTGCTGGGCCGCCCGGTGCAGCAGGGAAAAGTTAAAATTGACCGCAACATGACCCTGGGCGAGCTGAACCACAGCCGCAGCCCGCTGGGCTGGTTGATCTGGCTGGTGCTTACCGCACTGCTGAACGCCAGCTACAAGCGCGGCAAGCCGGACCTGAATGTGCTGTTCCAGTACAACATGCCGCTGCGTGCCCTGGCCAAAATGACCAGCGGTGCCATCAGCATGGGCATGGTGGATGGCATTGTGATGGAATTACAGGGATTCTGGATCATCGGCCTTGTGCGGGTGATCATAGAAGCCGTGAAAAACCTGGTACTGAACGCACAGCTGGAACAGCGCCTGCGCAACAGCTGAGGAAAGAGAGGGGCTATTTATGCAGCTATGGAATAATTTTGCGGCAAAACACCCCGCCGCAGCCAAGTGGGTGCGCGAAGGCGGACTGTTTGTGATCGTATCCAACCTGGTTACGGTGTTCAAATACCTGCTGCTGCAATTTTTGCCGGCGGCGTTCAGCAGCCTGCCGGTGGTGGATTTTGGCTGGCCGGGCATCCCGGTCACGCTGTTTGGCGAAACCTTCCAGTGGAACATCCTGGGGTATGATTCCGCCCATGGCGGTCTGCCGTACTTTTGCGCCTACATGGTTGCCATGGTGGTGGGAGAATGCATAAACTTTCCCATCCAGCGCAACTTTGTGTTCCGCAGCAAGGGCAACCTGGCCAAGCAGATCGCCTGGTATGTGGTGGCATTCTGCTTGATCACCTGCATCGTCAACTCCATCAACTGCGTGTGGGTGGCGGTTGCGGGCCTGCTGGTGCCGGATTTCATCTACAACATTGGCACCACCGTGCTCAATGGCGGCATTTCCATGGTGATCTTCTTCTTTGTGAACAAGATCATCTTCCCAGAGGGTGCACAGGCAAAATAAAGCCCGGCAGGATCACTGGTGCTTTTCCCGGTACCCGAACAGGGCGGCGGCACGGTACAGGAAAAAGTCCTTTGGATGGTATAAAAATGTGATTGCCTGCAACGGCGAAGATCTGAACGGATAAAGAAGAATGCTGCCTTTCCCTGATGTGGAGAAAGACAGCATTTTTATTGCGTTTTTCGGAAAGAGGTGAGCAGCGGCCCCTACAAATGGGTAACGGCTGGCCATAAAATGGCGCTATTACATGGTGTAGCGCTGTAGTGTGATGATATAAAACGGATGGGTGCATGGTGTGCGCCCCTACGGAATTACAACAAAACACCCCCGCCCGTGCGGTAAATGAACTGCATAGGGCGGGGGCACTGTTATTTTACAAAGAAAACGCGCAGAGCGGAGATTTTAGGCAATACCGGACAATTCTAAGTGCCGATACGGCGAGCGAGGTGCGGCAGATGCTAAGCCAAAAGC
>SAUS01000089.1 GCA_004000625.1 Candidatus Cibiobacter qucibialis
GGTACCGCAACCCGACATTATCGAGCATTTTGGCAACGCAGATGCCGTGCCGCAGCCGCCGAAGCGGTGCTTAAGCCGTCAGGCGGGAATTGTGCGGTGTTGCCCTAAGACAAGCACACATCATGCTTCGTTTCTGCCGCGCGGCAGAAATTTTTATACCATGTAACCGCACAGCCGTTCTGTATAGGATCAGGCTTTTTCCGGCAATGGAAGGAGAACGCTCAGATGGAACCAGTTATCTGAACAATCTGCAGAAACCGATCCGCCATACTTCTCTGCTGTATATCGGATGCTTTTTATCCCGTAGCCATGCATATCCTTATCATGCTTCGTTGTGCGATACTCTCCGTCCACAACAGAAAGTTGCGCTGTACAGTAGTTTTCCACCCGGATGATCAAAAACACATTCTGCGTATAGACAGCCACCCGGATAAGGCGCTGCTGCGGGTCAGCCAGCTTTTCCACACCCTCTATTGCATTGTCAAGCGCATTGCCGAATATGCTGCAGATGTCCATCGTTTCAATAAAATCCAACCTTGCACCGTCCGCAACGATCGTCAGCGTGATCTGATGCTGACTGCAATACAGCTGCTTATCTGACAGGATCGTATCCAGCACATCATTTCCGGTATGCTGATTCACACCCAGGCTCTGCATTCCTTTTTCCAGTTGCGAAAGGTATTCCTCTCTTCTGGCCGCATCTGACTCCATCCGAATGACCTGTATCTGATGCTTTAAGTCGTGGTATTTGCGGTTGATTGCTTCACTGTTATCACGACTGATGCGGTATTGCTCATACTGCCGCTTTAAAAGTGTCTGGATTGCCGTTAATTCGTGTTGGGTCTGCATGTCCTGCCACCTATCCTGCATGGAAAGCAGCACAGCCATGCCCGCGAAATCCACCAGCGTTCGTATCCAGAATATTTCCGTGGTCATACGCCCGCTGAACGGCGTATTGGTCGTCACATAGCTGATATTGCTGATTAAAAATGTGCAGATCGCTATAACGGCCGCTGATATGCTTTCACGCCTTGTCATATGCAGTGGCGCTTTATCTCTCAGCCTTTTCTGCTCAAGTCGCAGAAAAACGCCAAAGCCGCCGCCATAAAAAGCCAGCAAGAACAGTCCCTGTATCCACCAACTGCCCGGCATCTTTGATGCGCCGAATGAATAGAGCTGCCACTCCAGCGACGCAACAAACTCTGCCAGCGTGAACGCCAGCGCCCACCAAAAACCCGTATCACAAAAGTTCAAGCGGCAGCACAACCAGATTGTAGCGTACATCAAAACCAAAGCCACGATCATGCCGGGAATCCAAAGGCTTAGCGGAACAATGCCGATCAACCACTGCACCAAGCCGAATAGGGGCAGCGCTGCTGCCAGGATCCCGGCCGTTTTTACTGCATCATAACGCTGGGGCAGCAGCCTTACAAACAGCACACATGCCAACCACTCCGCCAGCGCAGTATACAATTTCGGAATATCCTGTATCACGCCTGTTATTCGCCTCCCATATATGCAGCAAGGGCTTCCATAAAGCTTTTCTTCCGTGCGCGGCTGATTTGTAGATCCTGCCCTTTTACGGTTACGACCAGCTGATTCACACGCTCCACATGCGCCAGATTTACCAAATAGCAGTTGTTGCACTTATAGTAATGCCTCTGCGCGAGCTTTTCCTCGGCGCTTTTCAGTGATCCTCTCTCTGCATACTCACCGATCTCGGTATGGTAGATAATTGTATGCCCGCGGCTTTCAATATACAGTATCTGGTCTGCATCCAGCCGGATCATCTTGCTCTCCTGTATCAGATGTATATAGAACTTGGATTTTCCATGTACTTTTTTAACCGCATTATGCAGCACCTGGGAGAAGGCAAAATATTGAATGGGCTTCAATACATAGTCTAATGCCTCGACCTTATATCCCTGCACAGCAAATTGCGCAGAATTTGTAATAAATATAATGATGACATTTTTATCCATATCCCGTATGCGCATGGCCGCCTGCATACCGTCCATATGCTTCATTTGGATATCCATCAGGATTATGTCATACTCGGATTTATATTTTTCGACAATTTCCAATCCGTCTGAAAATTCAGATACACTGACCGTTTCCGAAAAATCGCTTTGATACTGATCAATGTACTTTCTGAGTTGACTGCGATACCCTGTATCATCCTCTACGATTGCGATGCGTATCATGGTAAATCCCCGTTTCGTGATCCGATGCGGCTTACCCGCCAAATATGGCAATCGCCTTGCATCAACTGATATTGTGCGTTTCTGTCTTGCCTTACCGTATATTTCCTATGCCGATTGTTTAGATTATACTCTTTTTCCCTTCCTTTTGTAAAGCTACAGAACGGTGCAGACATATTGCTCTTTTTTCCTGCGGGCAGGTTTATTTGCCTTATTGCAGCCCACCCCGCCAATACCTTTTCTGAATTAACGCTCAGGTTGTTTGGGGTCGTTCCATCACAAAACGGGGGCCCTCCTCCCCTGTTTTCCCGTTTGGCACAAAGCCGCATTTTTCCAATATGCGCTGGGATGCGCGGTTGTCCGGGTCGGTTTCCGCCTCCACAAAATCCACATCTTGCTGCGCAAATGCCCACCGGATCATGCCTTGAACCGCCTCGGTCATATAGCCGTTTCCTTCGTAGGAAGGCAAAATGCCGTAGCCTATCTCAACAGTGCGGTCTTTAGCAGGCCCGCTGCTATTCAGCAGCATCTGGTACAGGCGCAGCGCTACATTGCCCGCGAGGTGGACAGCCTTAGGCAACACCGCACAATTCCCGCCTTGCGGCTTAAGCACCGCTCCGGCAGCTGCGGCACGGCATCTGCGTTGCCAAAATGCTCGATAATGTCGGGTTGCGGTACCCGCATCGTGCTTCGGGGGCAAAAGCCCCTCGCACTCTGCGACCGCTGCCCCTGCTTCGGTTCGCTGTTTCCGCCACTGGCGGCGCTCACCTTTGCAGCATCCAGTATTATCTGCGCTTTTGGCTTGGCATCTGCCGCACCTCGCTCGCCGTATCGGCACTTAGAATTATGCGGTAATTCCCTAATTATTATCTCAAAACACGAAATGTTCACTTCCCTGCCTGCGGATATTTCTTGTATACTAATGAAAAAGGAGGATGTTTCCCATGAAAAATACCCCTGCAATGGCCGATTATGAGCTGCGCCACATCGAAGCGCTGCGCAAAAATTTAGCGGGCTGCACCGTGCTGCTGAAAAAGGACGGCAGCTTCCCACTGGAAAAGCCCTGCACCCTTGCTGCTTATGGCAGCGGCGTGCGCCGCACGATTCGCGGCGGCACCGGCTCCGGCGAGGTTAATTCCCGCTATAGCGTAACCATTGAGGAAGGGCTGCAGCAGGCAGGCTTTACCCTGACCGGGATGGAGTGGCACACCGGCTACGAGCAGGCGCGGAAAAAGGCCCACAAGGCCTTTTTGAAGCAGCTGAAAAAGGACGCCAAAGCCGTCAAACAGAACTTCATCCTCTACGGCATGGGCAAGGCCATGCCTGAGCCAGAATATAACCTGCCGCTCAACGCTGAGGGCGATGCAGCAATTTATGTTGTCTCCCGCATTTCCGGTGAGGGCAACGACCGCACGCCGCTCAAGGGCGACATCCGCCTGACGGATTCCGAGGTGCGGGATATTCTGGCGCTGGACAAAAAGTTCACCCGCTTTATGCTGGTGCTGAATGTCGGCGGCGTGGTGGATCTCTCCCCCGTTATGGACGTGCGCAACATTCTGCTGCTCTCTCAGCTCGGTGTCGAGACCGGCGGTGCGCTGGCGGATATTCTGCTGGGCAAGGCCAATCCCTCCGGCAAGCTTACGACGACTTGGGCCGCCTTTGAGGAATACCCTGAAATGCCCGACTTTGAGGACATGAACGAAACCCGCTACCGCGAGGGCATCTATGTAGGCTACCGCTATTTTGATACCTTCCGCAAACCGGCTCTGTTCCCCTTTGGACACGGGCTTTCCTACACAGAGTTCCGCCTTGGAGCTGTCGCAGTGGAGGCAAACGGCGCACAGATCACTGTGCGTACTTTCGTGGAAAACATCGGCGCTTTGGCAGGCCGGCAGGTCGTGCAGGTGTATCTGAGCAAGCCCTCCGGCAAATTCGATGCACCTTGGCAGGAGCTTTGCGCCTTTGCCAAAACGCACGAGCTTGCCCCCGGTGAAACGGAATCGGTCACCTGCTCCTTTACCCTGCCGGAGATGGCAGCCTATGATACCGAAACTGCCTCCTATATTCTGGAGGCAGGCGATTACCTTGTCCGTGTCGGTGTCAGCAGCGTCGAAACCGCCCCCGCCGCCGTCCTGCATCTGGACAAGACAGTCACGACCCTGCAGGCAAATAATGTGCTTGGCAGCACAGATTTCACTGACCTTACTGCCCCTGCCTCAACGATGGAACGCCCGGCGGGTGTGCCGGTCATCGAAATCGACCCGGTCGCGATTGCCTGTGAAACGGTAGCCTACGACCGCACCGAGGAAGTTCTGCCCGAGGTGGACGCCCTGACCAAGGAGGACGCCGCCTTGCTTCTGATTGGCGATTTCGATCCGAACGCAAAGGGGTTTGCTTCGATGATCGGCACGGCGGGCCACCATGTCTGCGGTGCTGCGGGTGAGAGCTGCGACAAGATCAGCGGCTTCCCCTTCCTTATTATGGCTGATGGCCCTGCCGGTCTGCGCCTTGCGAAAGAGTATTATGAGGACGATAAGGGCAAGCACGCTGTCGGAAGCACCGCAATGCCGGCTTCCCTTCAGGAAATGCTGTCCGGCCCAATGAAGCTTGTGATGAGCCTGATGGGCGGCAGCAGCAAGCCGAAGCCCGGCTGCGAAATCAAAACCCAATACTGCACAGCCATTCCCATCGGCACCGCGCTGGCACAGAGCTTTGACCTTACTTTTGTGGAGCAGTGCGGTGACATTGTCGGCGAGGAGATGGAGCGTTTCGGTGTGCATCTGTGGCTTGCCCCGGCGCTGAACATCCACCGTTCGATCCGCTGCGGGCGCAATTTTGAGTATTACTCCGAGGATCCTCTCGTCTCCGGTAAGATGGCCGCTGCGATGACGCGCGGTGTACAGGCACACAAGGGCTGCGGCACGACTATCAAGCATTACGCCGCCAACAATAAAGAGTACAACCGCTACCGCAACAACAGCATCGTTTCCGAGCGTGCCATGCGTGAAATCTACCTGAAGGGCTTTGGTATCTGCGTGCGGGAAGCCCAGCCCAAGGCCGTTATGACCTCCTACAACCTGCTGAACGGCACCCACACCGCCGAAAGCCGCGGGCTGATTATGGATATTCTGCGTGCCGAGTTCGGGTATGAGGGCATCGTCATGACCGACTGGGTCACACCGATGGCGGATGCGCGCTCTGCCCACCGGGATTCGCAGGCGCAGTATGTAGCTGCGGCAGGCGGCGACCTGTTCATGCCCGGCAACAAGGGTGATTATGACAACCTGCTGCAGGGCATCGACAGCGGCGCAGTGTCGCTGGAGCAGGTAAAAATCAATGCCTCCCGCGTGGTCAGAATGGCGCGGGCACTGGCACAAGAATAAAATACACAAACCTCTGCCAGACTTGATGTTCGCCTGGCAGAGGTTTTTTGGATAAGCATTTACTTTTCGCGGTACTCCATCGGGGTTTGGCCAGTGACTTCCTGAAAAACGCGGCTGAAATAGTTGCGTGTGCTGAAGGAAAGCGCTGCCGCAATGTCCTGCACGGTCTGGCCGGTGCTTTTCAGCAAAACCTTGGCGCGCTCAATTTTGGCAAATTTGATGTAATCTGTCACGCTCAAGCCCGTTTCTTCCTTGAATTTGTGGGTCAGATAATATTCAGTATAGCCCACCTGTGCAGCCAAATCGGCGGCGCAGATTTTTTCCTCCAGATGCATTTCAATGTAGTCCACGCACTTTTGCACCTGTTGGCTGAGGTTAGGGTTTGTGCGGCATTTATGCACACGGCGCACAAAATCATCATACATGATCAGCGCAAGCGGGTCCAAATCGTCCATGGTTTTGGCATTTTCAGCAGACTGAATGTAATTATCCCCCAGCGCGTAAGATTCCTCGGGCGAAAGCCCGCCCTCGATGGCGGCACGGCACACCAGCGAGGTAAACACAATAATGCTGGTCTTGCTTTGGCGCAAAACGTCATCGCTGCGCACGGGTACGCCCGCACTGATGCCCATGCTGGCAGAAAGCGCCTGCTTGTAGTTTAAATCCCCCGTGCGCACCATCTGCAAAAGTCCCTGCTCTGCCATCCAGACCTTGTGGCGGTCGTGCGCGGGTTTTTGCGGGGCATCGGCGGGCTTTGCCAGCGCGTCGCTGTTGATATCGCTCAGCGTAAGATGCTCGCCGCACAGGCAGTAATGCAGCATCAGGGTGTAGCGGTGCAAAATTGTGCATTGCAGCACGGGTACGTTTTTCAGTGCCTCGTACAGCTGCATCGTCCACGCGACGCTGACCTCCAGACGGCTGTAATATTGCAGCCCGTGTTCAATGCCGCGCATGGATACATCCCGATAAAACACCGGGCCGATGACCCACGCACGTTTTAACGTATCGCCGTCTTTTTCAAACGCCGCCGCCCATGTCATACCCAAGGCTGTGCCGAGCGTGACAGGCGTTGCGTGCTGCCTGCCGTAGTCCAGCATTTTTTTGCGGCAGCCGAATAAATCAAATACACCGGAAAGAAACCCCGCGTCCGGGCAGTTGCTTTTCAGCAGCTTGCCGTCGGCGTCATAGCACCATGTGTAAATATCGCCGCCGCAGCGAATCATCTCCGAAAAGAGCGTCATATTTTGAAAAGCGTCCATTTCGTCACCTCCGTTTTAACCCAGCATACCACAAAAAGGGGCTGCCGTACAGACAGCCCCCCTGATTCTTTAGGCAATACCGCATAATTCTAAGTGCCGATACGGCGAGCGAGGTGCGGCAGATGCTAAGCCAAAAGCGCAGATAATACTTTGTGTATTATCGAGCATTTTGGCAACGCAGATGCCGTGCCGCAGCCGCCGGAGCGGTGCTTAAGCCGTTAGGCGGGAATTGTGCGGTGTTGCCTTTATGCATTGGTGTAGCTGCCCAGCACGGCAAGGCTGGGCTTGGCGGTGCGCTGCATCGTTTCGCGGTTTACGGCAATCAGGCCAAAGTTCATAGCATAGCCCTTCTGCCACTCAAAGTTATCCATCAGGCTCCAGTGGAAGTATCCCTTGACCGGGATACCATCGGCGATGCAGTTTTGCACACCAGCCAACGCGGCCTCGATAAACGCCACGCGGCGGGTATCATCGGCGGTGGCAATGCCGTTTTCGGTCACGATCAGATCGCCGTGGAAATCCTGCGCCACCTTGCGGATGACGTTTTCCAGTGCCTGCGGATAAAACTCGTAGTCCATCTGGGTCAGCTCGGCCCCCTGCGGTGCGGGCAACTGCCCCTGCGCACCGTATAGCGTGCGGGTGTAGTTCTGCACACCAAGGAAGTCATCCTCTTTAATATAAGGAAGATAGTGGGTGAACTCTTCCTCCCACGCAGCGGCGGCAAAGGCTTCACCGCCCGGCTGGGCCTGCAGGTCATGCAGCGAGAGAGTCAGACCGACCTTGACCTCAGGGCAGATCGCCTTGATGGCCTCCCGCGCGGCTGCGTGGGCGCGCATCACCAGCAGATCGCCTTCGGGTGTGCGCTCGCTGACGAAAATTTTCGGCTGCGGCGTGCCGAACACGGCGGCGTTTTCGGCGGCAGCGTACTTCATGTTCTCCATCATCTTCTGGAAGTTCATCCCCACCTGCACGCTGCCCTCGGCAGATTTTCCTGCACTGGCAGCAGCCTTGGCGGCCTGCTCTGCCATCAGGCGGAACCGCTTGGAGATTGACGCAAGCTGCAAGCCCATATTGGCCTCGTTGATGGTGCAGACATAGCGCAATTCGCTGCCCAGCTGTTCCATCACATAGCTGGCATAGCGCTTGAAGTATTCGACCGTGGATTCTGCCTCCCAGCCGCCCTTGGCAATCAGCCATTTGGGGCTGGTGAAGTGCAGCAGCGTCACAACGGGTTCCACGCCGTGCGCCTTGCAGCAGGCAATGACCTTGCGGTAATGCTCGATTTCGGCGGGGTCAAACTTGCCTTCCTCCGGCTCGATGCGTGCCCACTCGATGGAAAAGCGGTAGGCGTTCAGCCCGGCGTCCGCCAGCAGGCGGATATCTTCTTCATACCGATTATAGTGGTCGCAGGCAATGCCGCTGGGTTCGGCAAAGCTCGAATGGGGCAGCTGCTCCTGCGCCCAGTAGTCGGAATGAATGTTGTTGCCCTCGACCTGATGGGCGGCAGTGGCCGCGCCGACAAAGAAGCCTTTTTCAAATTTCTGCATGATTTTCTCCTTACCTGTGCTGTCTAAAGCAAATCAAGAAACTTCTGTACCTGTATCATAGCATAGCAAGCGCAAGCCGTGAGGATAGTATTTAGTAAAACAGGGTAATATTTCATGTACATCGAAAAAACGCGCGAATTTTTATTCCTCACCCTCTGATTTTTATCCCCTGCTGCCGTTTTGCTTCTGGTATAGTGGTGTCAGCGAGAAAAATCACTGCGGAATTTTTAGGAGGAAAACAAAATGTTCAAAAAGAAACCCACTGCTTC
>SAUS01000090.1 GCA_004000625.1 Candidatus Cibiobacter qucibialis
AGCATCTGCCGCACCTCGCTCGCCGTATCGGCACTTAGAATTATGCGGTATTGCCCTGGGGCGTTCCTTTTGGAATAACTATAGTATAACCAGCGGAGGCGGGGTTCACAATCAGCAAAACAGCCGCCGTGATTAAATTTTTATCACGGCGGCTGTTTTGTATAAAATTTGAAGTTTTTGTTATAGGGGCGGGAAAACAGCGGAAGATGGTGGGGGCCATGGCGGCCTACATTAGCTTTTCGCAGATCGTGCATTTCATGGTTCGGCCCTTAACGCAAGATGTACATCAGCTTTTATCAATGCGGCATTTTTCCAACGCCTTGGTCACATCACCGTGAATCAGGGTGGAAAGCTGTTCCACCAGCTGGGCGGGGTCCTGACGCATATCGTTTTTGATCCAGTCCAGTGTCAGCCCCACAAAGGCGAACTTATAAAAGTTGGCGATAAACTCTTTATCCTCCGGGCGAACCGTCATACCGGCGGCGCGCTCCTCCACAACGCCCATCATCAGGTCATAGGTCAGGCGGTAGAGATAATTTTCCAGCTGTTCGCGGCTGATGGAACGGTAGACGCTGGTAAAAAACGCTTTGTCCTTCCGCAGGGCTTCCAGAATCTGCAAAAAGCCCTGCTGCCAGGTATCATAGGTTTTCTGCCCGGCCAGCGCGCGGGCGGCGTCCTCCTCGCAGCACCATTCCACAAGGTCGTAAATATCCTTAAAGTGGTAATAAAAGGTCATGCGGTTGACCCCGCAGTGGTCGGTCAAGTCGCTGACCGTGATTTTGTCCAGCGTTTTGTGGCGCAGCAGTTCCTTGAGCGAAGCTTCCAGTGCGCGCTTTGTCATCTGCGACATGGGTAGTCCCCTTTCCATGGGCGATATTGCTTGAACATCATAATATTTATTCTACCACAAGGATGTGAACTTTTCTTGGCAGGAATTTTAGGCAATACCGCATAATTCTAAGTGCCGATACGGCGAGCGAGGTGCGGCAGATGCTAAGCCAAAAGCGCAGATAATACTGGATGTCTTATCGAGCATTTTGGCAACGCAGATGCCGTGCCGCAGCTGCCGGAGCGGTGCTTAAGCCGCAAGGCGGGAATTGTGCGGTGTTGCCTTTATGCAAGTTCAAACATGCCGTTGTACAGCTGGTAGTATTCGCCCTTTTGGGCCAGCAGTTCATCATGGCTGCCGCGCTCCACAATGCCGCCGTGTTCCAGCACAATAATGGCGTTGGAATTGCGTACGGTGGAAAGCCGGTGGGCGATAACAAAGACGGTACGGCCCTCCATCAGGCGGTCCATACCTTTTTCAATCAGAGCTTCGGTGCGGGTATCGATGCTGGAGGTCGCTTCGTCCAAAATCAGCACCGGCGGGTCGGCCACAGCAGCGCGGGCAATGGCCAGCAGCTGGCGCTGACCCTGGCTCAGGTTGGCACCATCGCCCGATACCATGGTGTTGTACCCCTGGGGCAGGCGCTCGATAAAGGAGTGCGCGTTGGCAATTTTTGCGGCGGCGATGATCTCTTCGTCGGTTGCATCCAGTTTGCCAAAGCGGATGTTATCCGCCACTGTGCCGGTGAACAGATGGGTGTCCTGCAGCACCACGCCAAGGCTGCGGCGCAGATCACTTTTGCGGATCTTGCGCACATCAATGCCGTCATAGGTGATGGTGCCGGAGGTGATATCATAAAAGCGGTTGATGAGGTTGGTAATCGTGGTTTTGCCCGCGCCGGTGGAACCGACAAAGGCGATCTTCTGCCCCGGTTTGGCGTACAGCGTAACGTTATGCAGGGTGGTCTGGCCCGGAATGTAACCAAAGCTGACATCCCGGAACCGTACATCCCCGCGCAGGGGAACGAGAGGGGCGGCGGGGTCGGCACTGTCGCGCCAGGCCCACAGGCCGGTGCGGCGGCCGCCGGCGCTGGGCACAAGGGTGCCGTCCGCAGACTTTTCCACACGAACGATCTCGACGGTACCCTCATCGGTTTCCGGCTGTTCGTCAAGCACATTGAAAATGCGCTCGGCACCGGCAAGGGCGGCCAGCAGAAAGTTGCCCTGCTGGGTGAATTGGTTGATGGGCAAAGCAGACTGGCGCACAAACACCAGATAGCTGGCCAGGCTGCCCAGGCTGGACTGGCCGTTCATAACCATCAGCCCGCCCAGCACGGCAATGACCGCATAGTTGATGTAGGAGATGGAAACAACGGCGGGGATCATGGTGGCGGAATACCCCTGGGCGCTGGTTCCGGCGCTTTGCAGGCGGGCGTTCAATGCCTGAAAACCTTCCAGGTTGGTCTGCTCATGGTTGAACACCTTGACCACCTTTTGCCCGGCGGCCATCTCCTCCACATAGCCTTCCAGATCGCCAAGAGCCTGCTGCTGGCGGGCGTAGAAGAAACGGCTGCGGTTGGTGCTGAACCGGATGTACCAGAACATGACGGCGTACCCCACCACGACCAGCAGCGAAAGCCGCCAGTTGAGCACAAACAGCAGAACCAGCGTGCCCACCACCTGGATAAAGCTCTGGATCAGCAGAGCAAAGCTGTTGTTCAGCGCGTCCGAGATGGTGTCCACATCGTTGGTGAACAGGCTCATCAGTTCGCCGTTGCGGCGGGAGTCAAAAAAGGAGAGGGGCAGCGTTTGCAGGTGGGCAAACAGGTCCCGGCGGATATCATGCAAGACCTTCTGCGCGGCGCGCACCATGGTCTGGGTGTAGCCCAGGGTAGAAAGCGCGCCTACCGCGTAGATGGCGGCGGTCAGGGCAACACCGCGGACAAGGCCGGGAATGCTGCCGGTTTCCAGAATACCGTTGACCACCGGCTTGATCATGTAGGTACCCAGCAGGTTGGCGAGTGCGCTGACAGCGGTAAGCACCCCAACCAGCCCCAGCATGAACTTGTGGCGGCCCAGGTAGTTCAAAAATACCCGGATGGTGTTGCCAAAATGCTGCGGCTTTTTACCGCTGAATGCCTTTGCCATCCGCGTCATCTCCTTTCATCTGGGATGCATAAATTTCCTGGTAGATGGTGTCATTCGCCAGCAGCTCCTTGTGGGTGCCCACGGCGTGAACTTTGCCGTCATCCAGAATCACGATCATGTCGGCATCCATCACCGAGGTGATGCGCTGGGCAATGATGAGCTTGGTTACATCGGTCAGAGCGGCCAGCGCATGGCGGATCTTGCCCTCGGTGGCGGTATCCACGGCGCTGGTGGAATCGTCAAAAATCAGCACTTTGGGGTGCTTGAGCAGGGTGCGGGCAATGCAGAGCCGCTGCTTCTGCCCGCCGGAAACATTCACGCCGCCCTGGCCCATGTCGGTATCCAGGCCGTCCGGCATCCGCTCCAAAAATTCATCAGCGCAGGCGGCGCGGCAGGCGGCCCACAGGGTTTCGTCATCGGCGTTGGGATCACCCCAGCGCAGGTTGTCACGGATGGTGCCGGAGAACAGCAGGTTCTTCTGCAGCACAATGCCCACAGCATCCCGCAGGGCAGCAAGGTAATACCGGCGCACATCCTGCCCGCCGACCTTGACGGTGCCGGAGGTGGCATCGTACAGGCGGGGGATCAGCTGTACCAGCGTTGTTTTTGCCGCGCCGGTGCCGCCGATAATGCCCACCGTTGCCCCGGCGGGAATGTGAAGCGTAACGTGGGAAATGGCATCCCTGGCCGCAGCGGCGCTGTATTTGAAGCTGACGTCCGCAAAATCAATGCTGCCGTCGGCAACGGCGGCAACGGGGTCAGCCGGGGTGGCCAGCGCGGGCTGCTCCTCCAGCACGGCACGGATGCGCCGGGCGCTGGTCAGGGAGCGGGTAAGCTGCAAAAACACGCCGGAGAACATCATGACCGAGTTGAGCACCTGCAGAACATAGCTCAAAAAGGCGGTCAGCTCGCCGACCGTCATCCGGTCGGTCAGAATAAAATTGCCGCCGTACCACATGATGCAGACAATGGCCGTGTACATAACGGCCTGGAACGCGGGCAGGTTGAGCACGGCATACCGGAAGGTGTTGGTGCTGGCGGCGGCCAGCTCGTCATTGACGGTTTCAAACTGCTCATTCTCGTAATCGCCGCGCACAAACGCTTTGATGGCGCGGATGGCGGTTAAGGCTTCCTGTACGCGGCCGTTCAGATGGTCCACAGCAGTCTGCTGGCGGTCATACAGCGGGCCGACCTTGGTTACGATCCAGGCCAGAATAGCGGCCAGGATGGGCGTTGTAATAAGGAAAACGATGGTCAGCTTGGCATTAAGCAAGAACGCCATGCCCAGCCCCATGAACAGCATGACCGGGCTGCGCACCAAAGGCCGCAGGCCGGTGGCCACGGCGTTGAGCATGACCGTGACATCGGTGGTCATGCGGGTAACGAGGGACGGGGTGGAAAAATGGTCCAGGTTGGCAAAGTCGAACTGCTGCAGCTTGCGGTACTCAGCTTCGCGCAGAGCAGCGGCAAAGCCGTTGGCGGCGCGGGCGGCGAATCTGGCGTACAGCAGGCCGGTGATCAGGGCCAGCACAGCGCAGATGATCATCTTGCTGCCCTGTAGCATAATGACCTGCATATCATGGCTGGGCACGCCCTGGTCCACCAGGTCAGACATCAGCATCGGAATGACCATTTCAAAAATACATTCCACAAAAACCAGCCCGACGGCAAGGAATAAATCCCGCCGGTAGGGCTTTAAGTAAGAAAAAACGTGTTTGAGATCCTGCATGTGATTCCAGCTTTCTTGAACGGGCAGCGGCCCGGATGATGAAATACTACCCTTATAATTATAATTCGCGGTGCGGGGCAGGTCAATCAAGAGCAGGCGACAGGTTGGATACAGCGTATACTTGCGCAGAAACGCAAAACAGGGTATACTAATATAATACAGGGCAAGGCTGCGCAAAGCCCCCTGAAAGCTGAATTTACATTCCCGCCCATGCTGCGGCAGACCGGCGGCGCATGATGATAGAAAAGGAAAGTTGAGGCTGCATTTTTTATGAAAAAGGCATTGATCACCGGTGTTACCGGCCAGGATGGCTCTTACCTTTCAGAGTTTTTGATCGAGAAGGGCTATGATGTACATGGCATCATCCGTCGTTCTTCCGTTGACTACCGTGAACGCATTGCCCATCTGGAGGGCAACCCGCATTTCCACCTGCATTACGGCGATATGGGCGATTCGATGAGCCTGGTTGCTGTGATCGGCTCGGTGCGCCCGGACGAAATTTATAACCTGGCGGCCCAGAGCCATGTGCAGGTCAGCTTTGATGTTCCGGAGTTCACGGCCGATGTGGACGCTACCGGCGTGCTGCGCGTGCTGGAAGCCGTGCGCCTGTGCGGGCTGGCGGATACCTGCCGGGTGTACCAGGCTTCGACCTCGGAGCTGTACGGCAAGGTGGAGGAAGTGCCCCAGAACGAAAAAACGCCGTTCCATCCGTACAGCCCCTATGCGGTGGCCAAACAGTACGGTTTCTGGATCACCAAGGAGTATCGTGAAGCATATAACATGTTCTGCTGCTCCGGAATTCTGTTCAACCATGAATCCGAGCGCCGCGGCGAAACTTTTGTGACCCGCAAGATCACGCTGGCCGCCGCCCGCATCAAGCAGGGCAAGCAGGACAAGCTCTACCTGGGCAACCTGTCCAGCCTGCGCGACTGGGGCTATGCCAAGGACTATGTGGAGTGCATGTGGCTGATTTTGCAGAACGATAAGCCGGATGATTTTGTCATCGCCACCGGCGTGCAGCATTCCGTGCGGGAATTCTGCCAGCTGGCGTTCCACTATGTCGGTATTGAGCTGGAATTTGTTGGCGAGGGCATGAACGAAAAGGGCGTTGATAAGGCGACCGGCAAGGTGCTGATTGAGGTAAGCCCGGATTTCTACCGCCCCACCGATGTGGTCAACCTGTGGGGTGACCCCACCAAGGCACGCCAGGAACTGGGTTGGAACCCCACCAAGACCAGCTTTGAGGAACTGGTCAAGATCATGGTGGAGCATGACATGGAAAAAGTAGCTGTAGAGCGCGCAGAGGAAAACATCCGCTGCAACCTGGAAGAATACCTGGAAAAAGGCGTTGTAAAATAAGAAAGAAGGCCATTTGTTATGATGGAAAAGAACGCTAAGATCTATGTGGCAGGCCACCGCGGTATGGTGGGTTCCGCCATTGTGCGGGAACTGGAACGCCAGGGATATACCAATATCATTACCCGGACCCATAAAGAGCTGGACCTGTGCCGCCAGGATGCCGTGGAAGAATTTTTTGCCGCCGAAAAGCCGGAATATGTCTTTTTGGCCGCAGCCAAGGTGGGCGGCATTGTTGCCAACCAGAACGCTTTGGCGGACTTTATGTATGACAACATGACGCTGGAAATGAACGTGATTCATTCCGCATGGAAAAACGGCTGCAAAAAGCTGGAATTTTTGGGCTCCTCCTGCATTTACCCGCGCATGGCACCGCAGCCCATGAAGGAAAACTGCCTGCTGACCAGCGAGCTGGAAAAAACCAACGAAGCTTATGCTCTGGCTAAAATCAGCGGCCTGAAATACTGCGAGTTCCTGAACCGCCAGTATGGCACCGACTACATCAGCGTGATGCCCACCAACCTGTACGGCCCCAACGATAACTACCATCCCACCCACAGCCATGTGGTGCCCGCGCTGATCCGCCGCTTCCATGAAGCAAAGGTCAACGGGGTGACCAGCGTGACCTGCTGGGGCGATGGCAGCCCGCTGCGCGAGTTTTTGTATGTGGACGATCTGGCAAACCTCTGCGTATTTTTGATGAACAACTACTCCGGCAACGAAACGGTGAACGCAGGCACCGGCAAGGAGCTGACCATCAAGGAACTGACCGAGCTGGTAGCCAAGGTTGTGGGCTATACCGGTGAGATTAAGTGGGATCCCACCAAACCCAATGGAACACCGCGCAAGCTGCTGGATGTTTCCAAGGCAACGGGCCTGGGCTGGACCTACAAGACCGAACTGGAGGACGGCCTGCGCCTTGCCTATGAGGACTTTTTGAATAACCCCATGCGTGCTGAGCGCTGAGAAAGGCGAAACCATTATGAATATTGTGCTGCTTTCCGGCGGGTCCGGCAAGCGCCTGTGGCCGCTATCCAACGATATCCGTTCCAAGCAGTTCATTAAAATTTTCAAGTGCCCGGACGGAAGCTATGAATCCATGGTGCAGCGGGTGTACCGCCAGATCAAACAGGTAGACAAAGGGGCGACTGTGACCATTGCCACCAGCAAGACCCAGGTTTCCGCCATCCACAACCAGCTGGGGGAGGAAGTGGGCATTTCGGTGGAACCGTGCCGCCGCGATACCTTCCCCGCCATTGCGCTGGCAACGGCCTATCTGGCCGATGTGCAGGGCGTGGACCCGGAGGAGCCGGTGGTGGTCTGCCCGGTGGACCCCTATGTGGAGGATGACTACTTTGAGGCACTGAAAGCCTTGAGTGAGCAGGCTGCCAAAAGCGAAGCCAACCTGGTGCTGATGGGCATTGAGCCGACCTACCCCAGCGAAAAATACGGCTATATTATCCCCAAAAACAGCAGCGCCGTGAGCGATGTTGCAACCTTTAAGGAAAAGCCGGACGCCGAAACGGCAAAGGCTTACATCGCCCAGGGAGCGCTGTGGAACGGCGGCGTGTTTGCCTACAAGCTGCGCTATGTGCTGGATAAGGCCCATGAGCTGATCGACTTTACCGATTATAAGGACCTGTTTGATAAATATGCCGAGCTGAACAAAATCAGCTTTGACTATGCTGTAGTGGAAAAGGAACCCAAGATCCAGGTTATGCGGTTTGCAGGCCAGTGGAAGGACCTTGGCACCTGGAACACCCTGACCGAAGCGATGGGCGAGCCCAGCGTGGGCAAGGCCATGATGAACGATACCTGCACCAACGTGCATGTGGTGAACGAGCTGAACGTGCCGGTGCTGGCCATGGGCTTGCATGATGTGGTGATCTCTGCAAGCCCGGAGGGAATTCTGGTATCGGATAAAGAGCAGTCCAGCTACATCAAGCCCTATGTGGATAAGATCGACCAGCAGATCATGTTTGCCGAAAAATCCTGGGGCAGCTTCCGCGTACTGGATGTGGAGGACGAAAGCCTGACCATCAAGGTGACGCTGAACCCCGGCCACAGCATGAATTACCACAGCCACATGAACCGTGATGAGGTGTGGGTGGTGATTTCCGGCACAGGCCGTACCGTGGTGGACGGCGTGGAGCGCCCCGTGCATGTGGGCGATGTGGTGCAGATGCAGGCCGGCTGCCGCCATACCGTTCTGGCGGACAGCGAACTGCAGCTGATTGAAGTACAGCTGGGAAAAGAAATCAGCGTGCATGACAAACAGAAGTTCCCGCTGGAACAGGAAACAACAAGATAACACGAAGATACAGCAGAGCACCGTGAGCTGATGCCGATAAGGCGGCTTACGGTGCTTTTGTGATGCTTCCTGTACTGCCAAAGAGACAAAATATCCGGCGGAGACGGCTTGTGAGATATTTCATATCATATACGGCATACGGCAAAATCTGAGGCAACACCGCACAATTCCCGCCTTGCGGCTTAAGCACCGCTCCGGCAGCTGCGGCACGG
>SAUS01000091.1 GCA_004000625.1 Candidatus Cibiobacter qucibialis
AGCATCTGCCGCACCTCGCTCGCCGTATCGGCACTTAGAATTATGCGGTATTGCCCTGAGTAAAATCAAAACAAACAGGCCCGAACCTGCCTGCACCATTGCGGTGCCGGGGTTCGGGCCTGTTTGCTTGCTTGTAACTACACATTCCATGCGGCAGAGCAGCCAGGGAACGCTGCATGCCGCAAAAAGCTGAATTAGTGGATGAAGAGGCTCAGGATGCAGATGATGACGGAACCGAAAACGGGAACCAGGATGGAACCGATGGTCCAGGTCTTCAAGCTGGTCTTGATATCCATGCCGCTGAAGCTGGTAACCACGTGGAAGTAGCTATCGTTCAGGAAGGACGGACACATGGCGGTCAGGCAGACTGCCAGGCCAGCCAGGTAGGGGTTGATGCCCAGGGTAACCAGCATGGGGGCGATGATGGCAGAACCGGTGATCATAGCGGTGGTGCCGGAGCCCTGCGGGAAGCGCATGATGGTGCCGATGAGCAGAGGAACCAGGATGCCGGGGATGCCGATTGCCACGATGCCGTTGGCCATCATGCCGGCAGCGCCGGTAGCCTTAACGACTGCGCCCAGGGCGCCGCCGCCGGCGGTGATCATAACGATGGGGCCTGCATCGCGCAGAGCGTCGTTCATCATGCCAACAACAGTCTTGTTATCCAAGTCCTTGGCCAGCAGGAATGCGCCCAGGCACAGGGAGATGAACAGAGCGATAACGGGGTTGCCGAGGAAGGTGATGATTTCGCCAACGATGGTGGCCTTGAAAGCGGTCTGGCTGACGAGGGTGTTAGCAAGGATCAGGAAGACGGGGAGCAGCAGGATGGTGAAGGACAGGCCGGCGCTGGGCAGCTTTTCGGTGCTGAGCAGCTCGGTGAAGTCTTCGTTTTCCAGCTCTTTGCCGGCCTTGATCTTGGCGTCGATCTTATCCAGAACCTTCAGCTGAGCTTCGGTGTACTTGCTGCGGTCGATCTCGTAAGGAACGACGAACTGCGGGTACTTGTTGCCGAACCAGCGGAACAGGAACACGGAGAAGATGAACAGGGGGATGGAGAACAGCAGACCGGCGATGATGAACATGCCAAGGTCAATGTTGATGCCTTCGTTCTGGAAGGTGCTGACAACAGCCAGAGGGCCGGGGGTGGGGGGAACCATGAAGTGGGTGATATACAGGCCCATGCCCAGGATGCCACCCAGACCGACCATGGATTTCTTGGTCAGACGGGAGAACTCTTTTGCCAGGGAGGACAGGATGACGAAGCCGGAGTCACAGAAGACCGGGATGGAAACAACAAAGCCGGTCAGGCCCAGAACAACGTCTGCGCGCTTAACGCCGACAAGCTTTAGAATGGTGATAGCCATACGCTTGGCAGCGCCGCTTTTTTCCAAAAAGATACCCATAATGCAGCCGAAGCCGATGACGATACCAATGCTTGTCATGGTACCGCCAAAGCCGCCGGTCACGGTGCTGATGGCAACGCTTAACAGGTTGCCGCCTTCATTGCCGGTGCCAACCAGCAGGTAGTTGCCGGAAAGAACAGCGATCAGGATAGCAGAAATAATCAGGGATGGGAACGCGTGCATTCTAGTGCAGATAACCAGAACCATCATGACGACAACGCCGATCAACATGGCTATGACTGGATTCATAAAAACATCTCCTTGCTTTTAACGTTTAGGCACCACCGCACAATTCCCGCCTTGCGGCTTAAGCACCGCTCCGGCAGCTGCGGCACGGCATCTGCGTTGCCAAAATGCTCGATAAGACATCCAGTATTATCTGCGCTTTTGGCTTAGCATCTGCCGCACCTCGCTCGCCGTATCGGCACTTAGAATTATGCGGTATTACCTTTACTTTTTTCATGGGTGCATCGGGTGCACCTTCAACAGACTCTCCGGAAGGAACGGAATGTGTAGAAGAGTTACAAAAGAAGAATCAGATCACAGGGCCGAGGCAATGGATATCAATGGCGCTGAAATACTGGATGGCTTCGTTCTTGGTCATTTCGCCGCTCAGTACGCGCAGCAGCTTGGCAAAGGCTTCCTCGCCAACCTGCTCAATGGTCTTATCGCCGGTAATGATCAGACCGGCGTTCAGGTCCATATCATTTTCCATGCGCTGGTAGGTATTGGGGTTGCCGCAGATCTTGATGACCGGCATGCTGGGGAAGCCCTGCGGGGCACCGCGGCCGGTAGAGAACATCATGAACTGGGCGCCCGTGGCAGCCATGCCGGTCAAAATCTCAGGCTCACGGCCCGGCGTATCCTTGATCCACAGGCCTTTCTGGTCGGTAACATGCTGCGGGTATTCCAGCACGCCCTGGATGGGGCGGGTGCCGCTCTTGACGATGGCACCAAGGCTCTTTTCCTCAATACTGGAAAGACCGCCGGCGATGTTGCCCGGTGTGGGCTGGCCCTTGCGCATATCGCAGCCAATGCTCTTGGCGCGGTTTTCCATGTTGGTTACGATCTCATAGATCTTATCGGCCACTTCTTTGTTTACGGCACGGCGGGCCAGCAGGTGCTCACCGCCCAGGAACTCGGTCGTTTCGCCAAAGATAACGGTAGCGCCCAGATCGACCAGCTTGTCGGCTACATAGCCGATAACACAGTTGGAAGCCATGCCGCTGGTGGTATCGGAAGCACCGCACTTGATGGCCATAACGATCTTGGAAACATCCACCGGCTGGCGCTGCAGGCCGGAAATTTCAATAACAAGCTTGCGGGCAATATCGGTGCCCAGCTGGATCGCCTTGCTGACGCCGCCCAGCTCCTGAATGTGGATGATCTCCACATGCTTGCCGGTAGCGCTCAGCTCTTTATACATGCGCTCGTGGTCGGTGCCTTCACAGCCAAGGCTTACGATCAGGATAGCGCCAACGTTGGGGCTCATGCCCAGGCTGATCAGCGTATCGGTCACGCGCTCCAGATCAGGGGGCATCTGGCAGCAGCCCTGATGGTGCAGATATGTAATGGTACCCTGTACCTGGTGGCAGATGGCGTTGGCAACATCGTTGGCACAGGTAACGCTGGGGATGACGGCAACATAGTTGCGCGCGCCAACTTTGCCGTCCGGGCGCACATAACCCATAAATTCCATAGCAGTTTACCCTCCTTACTTGCCTTCCTTGGCCCAGTCACCGCGGCCGCGCATGCTGTCCAGGTTGTGGACATGCACGTACTCGCCTTTTTTGATGTCCTTGGTGGCAATGCCGATCTCTTCGCCGTATTTGTTGATCAGTTCGCCCTTTTTGATGTCCCGCACAGCAATTTTGTGGCCATAGGGAACATCGCCAATCACGGTAACGGTTTCAGCGTTGCCTTTTTTGTCGCGGATCTCAACTTCGGTACCATCGGTAATGCCATTGGCAAAAATGGTGGCGACGTTATCTTTATCGTTGACTTTCAGCGCCAGCTTTATTTCCATTACGCTCACTCTCCTTTTGCGTTTTCTCTATTGGTTCCGGTTTTGCCGGTTATTCCTTAACAGCAAGCACGCTGACGCCATCGGGGATGACAACAACGCTTGCATCGCGGCCCTTCATCTGGTAGGCAATCTCCAAGGCTTCATCCGGGGTGGAAGCGGGGATCATGTTGGCCTTACGCACTTCCTCCGGCTTGAGGTAGGTGGTGACGAGGATGACGGGGTGCTTTTTCAGGATGCGGGCATAAATCTGCGGGCACCACTGTTCGGGAATGGTCTCCTTGGGCGGGATCTTGGAAAGATAACCGTCGATCTCGTCCACGGTGCCCATCGTAATGAGCTTTTCAAAGTGGGTGCCGCCCATGCCGTCGGCACAGCTGCAGCACATGATGATGACACCATCCTCACCCGCACAGGCTTCCGCCGTGGCAACGGCCTTGGGGCTCTGGTACAGGTTCTGGTCCAGCGGGTAGCCGCCGTTGCTGGTGACCACGATATCGCCGGTAATGCTGGGGCACTGGCTCCATTTGCGGATAAAGGCAACGCCTTCGGCGTGGGCCTTTTCCAGGTCGCCTGCCCAGGCGGCGATGATTTTTTTCTGGCCGTCCAGCGCTACATTGAAGATGAACTGGACATTGACCATCTTGGCAGCAGCCAGCATATCCTCATGGATGGGGTTGTGCTCCAGCACGCCGGTGTTGGCATACGGGCTGGAAATGGCCTTGTAGCTGTGGTTTTCGTTGACGGTCTCCTGGGAGCAGATGCCAGGCAGGATGCTCTTGCGGCCGCCGGAGAAGCCGGCGAAGAAGTGTGGCTCAATAAAGCCCTCAGTCACCAGCAGGTCACATTCAGCGGCCAGCTTGTTGACGTTGAAGTCCGCACCGGAGGGCAGCACGCCCATGTGGATGAACTGATCCGGGTCAAATGCGTTGTTGATGGCGATTTTCTCATGATCCACGATGGCATCGCCAAACATGCGGCGTTGCTCTTCCTCGGTGGTGGGGCGGTGCAGGCCGGTGGCAATCAGGATGGTGATATCGGCGTCCGGGTTGCCCTGGCGGATCTCATCCAGCAGGATGGGCAGGGTGATCTTGCTGGGGACGGCGCGGGTGTGGTCACTGGTGACCAGCACAACTTTCTGTTTACCCTTGGCCAGGTCACGCAGGCGCGGGGAGGCAATGGGATGCTCCAATGCCTCATGAACCAGTTCTACTTCCGTTTTGCCGGCCTTGTATTCGTGCATTTTTGCGGTGACAACAGCTTTCAGGTTGGCTTCGTCAACATGCAGGTCCAAGGTGGAAGTATAGTAAGGAATCGAGATGGTTTTCATACAAATGCCTCCTTGGTTGTGGGTGCTCTATGTTTCAAATCACAAATATGGATTGTATACATCATACGTCTGATACTATGATGATAGCCTTGAAATTGGATAAAGTCAATAGTTTGAGCCAAAATAGTAAAAAAAAACATGCAAATTTGTACAATGCAACAGGAAAACGATTCACAGAATGTTCAAAAACACAATAAAACAATTCCTACATGTGACATTGCAGGAGAAAGAAAATGCAATAAACATACTTGGTAAGTAGGTTTATTGCGCTGGGGGCAGTATAGCACGGAATAGTGGGGCTGTCAATAAAAAATTAAGGCAATACCGCATAATTCTAAGTGCCGATACGGCGAGCGAGGTGCGGCAGATGCCAAGCCAAAAGCGCAGATAATACTGGATGTCTTATCGAGCATTTTGGCAACGCAGATGCCGTGCCGCAGCTGCCGGAGCGGTGCTTAAGCCGCAAGGCGGGAATTGTGCGGTGTTGCCTTAACAATTCAGGGAGAATGTGTTAAAAAACAGCGGGGAAAGGAGCAAAATGGGCAAAAAATCAGGCGCAGACCCGGATGTGGCATCGGGGGTGCGCCTGATAGGAAAGTTACGTGGAATAATTTATAGCAATTTTCAATAATACAGCAGAGGTACTTTGACTTTTGAGAAAAAGTGATATAACGGAAACTCTGTTCTCATAATGGATAATATGAAGTCGCACCATGCAAAGGCAGTAAAAAATTTGCTGGACAGCTCGGAGATTCGATACATTTATCTTCCACCATATAGTCCTGATCTGAATCCTATTGAAAAGCTCTGGTCGAAGGTGAAGGCTTTCCTTCGTAAATTCAAGGCACGGACCCTGGATGCCCTTCCAAATGCGATTCAGAATGCTTTCCACGCTGTTACTGTCTCTGATTGTTCCGGCTGGTTCCGCTTCTGCTAGCACAAAGTTCCGGGATGGTCAAGACCATTCCCTACAGGTTGGTTTATAATGTGTGACGGACATAAAACATGCATCCCGGGCGCACAATGTGTGCACGTTACCTTGCGGAGGATGATGGGGTGAAATAGAGGGCAAGGCCCGTCCGGGACGATGCGAGCATCGTCCCCTACAAATGATTTGCAGAGTTTATCACCATCGGCAAGGTTTCTCCACGGCACGATGGAAACATCACGCCCGGACCAGAGCGACCGAGACATCGTTGACGTTGGTGCCGGTGGGGCCGGTGATGATCAGGCCATTGCATTTTTGCAGGGCATGGTAGGCATCGTTATCAGCCAGCGTGGCAAAGATATCGCAGCCCTGGGCTTTCAGCGCGGCCTGGGTGGTGCTGTCCACAAAGCCGCCTGCGGCATCGGTGGGGCCGTCGGTGCCATCAGAGCCAACGGAGAACACCGCGCAGCCATCCAGCCCGGCAATACCGGGAGCGGCGGCAAGGGCGAGCTCCTGATTGCGGCCGCCTTTACCGTGGCCGGTCAGATGCACCACTGTTTCGCCACCTGCAATCAGGGCAATACGGCGGCCCGCGGTGCGTTGGTAGCGCACCATGTTGGCCAGGAACACACCGGCTTCCCGGGCTTCGCAGCTCAGGCAGTCGGTCAAAATCAGCGGCTCATAGCCAAGGGTGCGGGCGGTGGCAGCGGCGGCGGCGCACAGCTGGCGCACGCTGCCGGTAATCTGGGTTTCTACGTTGTCCAGCGCTTTGGGCGTTTCCTGCTCCAGCAGGGCCAGCATCTGCTCCGTCATGGGCAGGTGGTATTTCTGCACGATCTCCTTGGCCTGTGCGCAGGTAGAACTATCCGGGTAAGCGGGGCCGGAGGCAATCATATCCAGCGGATCGCCAAGAATATCCGAAAGCACGATGGAAACCACATGGGCCGGGGCACACAGCTGGGCAAAACGGCCGCCCTTTACGCCGGAAAAGCGCTTGCGGAGGGTGTTGATCTCTACAATATCCGCCCCGCAGACCAGCAGGTTGTGGGTGAGTTCTTCCAGATCCGCGGCGGGGATGAGCGGCTTTTCAAACAAAGCGGAACCGCCGCCGGAAAGCAGGAACAGCACGGTGTCCTGTGCGGTCAGCCCGCTGACGAGGTCCAGCGTCTGCTGGGTGGCGGTAAAGCTGTTCTCGTCCGGGATGGGGTGCCCGGCTTCCCGGATGGTAAAGTTGGCGATGGGGCCTTTGCTGTGGTCGTACTTGGTAATGACAATACCGGTATCAATGCGGGAACCCAGAATGCGGCTGGCGGCGTTGGCCATCTGCCAGGCACCCTTGCCGGCGGCAACCAGCACAACGCGCCCGGAACCGAAATCGCGTCCTTCCAGCGCTTTGCGGACGGCCTCGTCCGGCTGGGCGGCGGTGATGGCGGCCTGAATGATGGCGTCAGCGTCTTGGCGGAGTTTAGACATAGGGATCACACTCTTTTCTGTTTTGTTTGTTGGCTCTTTATTTTCTGTTATAACATGCAAATCAATCATTCAGCAATCGGCAGAACGTACAGAATTGGCGGCAAAATTTTGGCGGCACGGGGATGCCCGCACCGCCAAAAAACAGAATTTTGAGGTTTTACAGGTCGCGGCCCAGCTTGATGCCGGTCAGGTGCTCGTAATACTGGGCAATGGCGCTGTGGTCTGCCTGGCCCTTGCCATTGCTGTGCAGCCACTGCAAAATTTCCTGCACTTCGGCGGTCATCGGCACCGGGGCACCCACGGTGTGGGCGCAGTCCAGGGCGTTGTTCAGGTCCTTGATGTGCAGGTCAACCTTGAAGCCGGGCTTATCGTTGCCCTCAATCATCATGGGGGCTTTGGCGTTCATGACGGTGGAACCGGCCAGGCCGCCCTTGATGGCCTGGAACACCAGGTCGGGATCCACACCGGCTTTCTGGGCCAGGGTCAGGGCTTCGGCCACAGCCTGGATGTTGGCCGCCACGATGATCTGGTTGGCCAGCTTGGTGGTGTTGCCTGCGCCGATGCCGCCGCACAGCACGGCGGAAGAACCCATGGCCAGCAGGACCGGTTTGAAGGTGTTGAAGATCTCTTCTTCGCCGCCGACCATGAAGGAAAGGGTGCCGTCAATCGCCTTGGGTTCGCCGCCGGAAACGGGGGCGTCCAGCATCTGGATGCCGTGGGAGGCAAGCTCGGCGGCGATCTCCTTGCTGGCGATGGGGTTCAGGGAGGTCATATCAATAAAGGTGGAGCCGGGCTGCATGTGGGCGGCAACGCCGTTTGCACCAAGCATGACCTGTTTGACCTGCGGGGCGTTGGGCAGCATGGTCAGCACAAGGTCACAGGTGGAGCCGATGGTGGGCTGGTCGGCTACTTTGGCGCCGCAGGCTTCCAGTTCCGCTGCGGCGGCGGGGGAGTGGCTGTCCACCGTAACGTCATAGCCGGCTTTGAGCAGGTTTTTGGCCATGGGGCGGCCCATAATGCCAAGACCGATAAAACCAATTTTCATACGATCACACGACCCTTTCTTTGTAAGGTGTATCTGAAAACAAAAAAATAGACTAAGGCAATACCGCATAATTCTAAGTGCCGATACGGCGAGCGAGGTGCGGCAG
>SAUS01000092.1 GCA_004000625.1 Candidatus Cibiobacter qucibialis
AACATTTTCGTGTTACTGCTCCACTTTGATACAGAATAGTAGGGTACGCTGTTCTCAATTTGTGTTGTTGCTTCTTTACCGTATATGAGCATTGTGACGGGGGTTAACATTCTGCTGTGGACCGTGGGTTATGGCATGGTTTCCGGCAGCCATTCTTTCGTGGTGCTGCTCTTTGCCGCCACATTAGTTTAGACTAACACAATGAAATCGTTCTATCACACTATAAATGAATATGCCATCCATTCTGCACCGGGGAAACGGTAATTTTTCTGCAATATGCAGCCCCCCTGCGGTATAGGGAAAGCAGAACGCCCCGCAAATCTGTACTGCCGCAGCACAGGCCTGCTGTTTTCTATCTGATACGGAAATACCAAAACTCCCCCCGAACAGGTGCGGGAATCGGGGATGCGAAGCAAAAATGTTTTTGAATAGTGGACATATCGGGAAAGATTCTGCACCTTTTGACTTTGCAGCGCCTGCCGCCATCCTGGCTTCCTGTGCCATGGATAGCCGATTTTTACGCTTTTATTATCGGAGGAGTCCTTACCGTTAAACTGTATATATATTCGAGTTTTTGCGTTATATATACAGTTTTGGCGGGCTTGCATACGCCGTTTCCACTCCCGGTATTTTGTGTATCCCATTCAAGGACAGATATTTTGCTCTGTTGTTCCTTACCCCTACTATTTTGCTGCGTTTCCATTGCCTTTTTGCGTTTTGATCTGTGTCTCGGCCATCTCGCTGTGGCCGTTATGCTTTTTTGCGCCGTGTTTCACTTGATGAGTTGGGCATCCCTTTGGGCTTATGTATCTTCTCCGTCCGCCTCCATTCGTCTCACTTTTCCTTTTTCCGCACATAAACAGTCCACCACATCCCCTTGTACGCTGCTTGTTCCCCTGCCATTCCGCAGTGATCCCACGATTTTGCGCCGGAAGCGCTTTCCCACGTTCCAGCGGCAGAGCATTGCTCTTTGTTTCAACCATCACAGCGATTCACTAGAGCGTTAAACCGTTAAACCACCCATACAAAGCCCGCCCCGCTGGAATTTCCAACTTTCCGGGTCGGCAATACTGCATTCATTCCCATATTTTCTCTTTTTTTGTTCTCGTTACAAGGACACATTTGCTTTGCTTATCGCTTCTTCCCTCATAATCCATGGTCTTATTCTACACATTTTTTCACCGTCGCTGTTTGTTTTGTATGTAAATCGGATATTTTTATAAAGGTAAAAAAAATATGAATAAAAATCGATGACAACCGCAAGCTGCCGCTATATAATAAGATAATTATAAGGCGGCTGGATTGCCAGTCTGTACCGCCGCCAGGAACAACGCATGTGCACACTATGGCCACAGAGCAGCCGTCGGGGCGCCATTCCCTGTGCGGCGGCCGTGCACACGAAAGAAGGAAAACGTAATGGTTAAATTTATCCTGAAGCGCATCGGAACCATGATCATTGCCATGTTTATGATCATTCTGATTACCTTCACCCTGATGCACTCCATTCCCGGTGGCCCGTTCACCAACACCAAGGGCGTGCCGGAAGAGGTTACCCAGGCCATGGAAGCCAAGTACGGCCTGGACCAGCCCATGCCGGTGCAGTTTGTCAAATATCTGGGCAGCCTGCTGCATGGCGATTTCGGCCCTTCCTATAAATATACCGGCAAAACCGTCAACGATTTTATTGCCACCGGTGCGCCGGTATCCGCCAAGCTGGGCCTTGTCACCCTGGTGTTTGTGCTGCTTACCTCCATCCCCATGGGCATATTAGCCGCGCTGAAAAACGGCAAATGGCAGGATATGCTGCTGATGGCCATTGCCACCATCGGCGTTACTATTCCGTCTTTCGTGATCGCCTCCGTGCTGATTTATGTATTCTCCTTTAAGCTGAACGTACTGCCTACCTTCGGCCTGGACAGCTGGAAGAGCTACATCCTGCCCGTCATCGCCATGGGCGGCTATTCCGTCAGCTACCTGGCCCGCCTGATGCGCTCCAGCCTGCTGGAAGTTATGGGCCAGGATTACATCCGCACCGCCCGCGCCAAGGGCCTGACCGAGTTCGCCGTTGTTACCAAGCATGCCCTGCGCAATGCGCTGATCCCCGTCATCACGGTGCTTGGCCCCACGGTGGCTGGCCTTTTGACCGGCAGCTTTGTTGTAGAAAAGATCTTCGCCATTCCCGGCATTGGCTATTACTTTGTAAACAGCGTGACCCAGCGCGACTATACCACCATCATGGGCGTTACCATCTTCTTTGCTGCGTTCCTGATGGCAATGGTGCTTTTGGTCGATATCTTCTACTGCCTGATCGACCCCAGAATCAAGTTTGACGCGTAATGTTGAGGAAAGGTGAAAACACTTATGGCAGATTTAACCGCACAGAACAAGTGGGAACCGCTTGCTACCGATAACAGCGACCGTGAAAAAATCTGGTCCAAAAGCCGCACTTTTGCAGGTGACGTCTGGTTCCGTTTCCGCCGCAAGCCGACGGCCATCGCCGGTTTTGTAATTATTATCGCCCTGATGCTTTTTGCATTGGTTGGCCCCCTGTTTACCCCGTATGATTACTCCGTGCAGAATCTGGAAGTTGTCAACGTTCCGCCGGTCATGAAGGTTTACCAGATCCCCAACGGCGACTACCTGTACATTACCACCGCCCTGAAAGTCATCTCCGTTACCCCGGACGGCAAACTGAGCGGCCAGTTGCGCAAGGTGCGCGATGAATCCGATAAATCCATGACCATCTTTGATGCCGACGGCACCGAGGTTGCCCTGTATTACGGCGGCAGCCCCTATGTCATTGCCGATGAAGCCACCGGCAGCATCTACCCGTCCAAGACGATGTTGAACAAATCCTACATCCTTGGCACTGACGCCCTGGGCCGCGATGTGCTGACCCGCCTGATGTACGGCACCCGCATTTCCATGCTGGTTGCCTTGATGGCTGCGTTCGTCAACCTCATCATCGGCATTCTGTACGGCGGTATTTCCGGTTACCTGGGTGGCACCGTGGATATGATCATGATGCGTATTGTGGATATTATCTCCACCATTCCCCTGACGCTGTATGTTATCCTGATCATGCAGGTGCTGGGTGCCGGTATCCAGAGCATCATTGTTGCCTTGGGCAGCGTGTACTGGGTGGATATGGCCCGTGTTGTGCGCGGCCAGATCCTGAGCCTGAAGCAGCAGGAATTCGTTCTTGCCGCCAAGACCATTGGTTCCTCTGCCACAACGATTCTGTTTGACCACCTGATTCCCAACGCGCTCGGCTCCATCCTTGTTACCATTACCATGCTCATCCCCTCTGCCATCTTTATGGAGGCTTTCCTGGGGTATTTGGGCATCGGCCTGCAGCCCCCGCTGGCCAGCCTTGGCACCATGTGCAACGATGCATCTGCCAACCTGCGCACCAGCCCGCACGAGCTGTTGATCCCTGCTTTGATGATTTGTGTGATCATGTTTGCCTTTAACTTTGTCGGCGATGGTTTGCGTGATGCACTGGACCCGAAGCTGAAGAAGTAAGGAGAGCAAAATGAGCGAGACGATTTTGAAGGTAGAGGATCTGAAAACCTCCTTTATGACTTCCTCCGGCGAAGTGCAGGCTGTGCGCGGCGTCAGCTTTGAAGTGCATAAGGGCGAGATCCTTGGTATCGTTGGTGAATCCGGCAGCGGCAAAAGCGTTACTTCCATGTCCATCCTGCGCCTGCTGGCCGATACTGCCCGCATTAAAAACGGCAAAATTGAATTTGAAGGCACCGACCTGACCAAAGTCAGCGATAAGCAGATGCGCGAAATCCGCGGCCAGAAGATCGCCATGGTGTTTCAGGACCCCATGTCCAGCCTGAATCCGCTGATTCCCGTTGGCAAACAGGTTGCCGAAATGATCCATGTACACCACCCGGAGATGAAGCGCGACGAGCTGCAGGCTGCCACGCTGGAGCTGTTCCGCGAAGTACGTATTCCCGAAGCCGAAAAGCGGCTGAAATCCTACCCGCATGAATTTTCCGGCGGTATGCGCCAGCGCGTCATGATCGCCATGGCGCTGGCCAACCACCCCGACCTGCTGATTGCGGACGAGCCCACCACCGCCCTGGATGTGACCATCCAGCACCAGATTTTGAAACAGATGCGCTCCCTGCAGGAGGAATACGGCACCAGCATCATCTTTATCACCCATGACCTGGGCGTTGTGGCTGAGCTGTGCGACCGCGTTGTTGTTCTGTACGGCGGCCTTGTGATGGAGGAAGCGGAGATCAACGATCTGTTTGAAAACCCGCTGCACCCCTACACCATGGGCCTGCTGGCCTCCATCCCCGGCCTGACCAAGGATAAGAGCGAGCGCTTGCAGTCCATCCCCGGCAGCCCGCCGGATATGACCAAGCCCCCCAAGGGCTGCCCGTTTGCTTCCCGCTGCCAGTTTGCGCGCAACATCTGCGCAGCCGAGTGCCCGCCGTTTGTCCAGGTTGGCAGCCGTCAGGCACGCTGCTGGCTGCTGCAACCGGACGCCCCGGCCGAGGGCAATCCTCTGCATGAAAAACTGGCAGAAGCCGAAAGGAAGGCACACTAATGGAACAGCCCATTCTTCAGGTAGAGCACCTGACAAAATTCTTTTCTGTCGGCCCGCACGCGGAAGTTCATGCAGTAGATGACGTCAACTTTACGCTGCGCCGCGGCCGCACCTTTGGCCTGGTTGGCGAGTCTGGCTGCGGCAAAAGCAGCTGCGCACGCACCATCATCCGCATTTATGAGCCTTCGCAGGGCAAGATCATCTTCAACGGGCAGGATATCGCCCACCTCAAGCCCCGCCAGATGCAGCCGGTGCGCCGCAACATGCAGATGATCTTCCAGGATCCGTATGCTTCGCTGAACGCCCGCATGACGGTGCGCGATATCATTGCCGAGCCGCTGAAAGCCCACCATGTTTGCAAAAGCAAGCAGGAAGTTGACGAAAAAGTCTTTGCCATGCTGAACCGCGTTGGCCTGACGGCAGAACACGCCGGACGGTATGCCCACGAGTTTTCCGGCGGCCAGCGCCAGCGCGTCGGCATTGCCCGCGCCCTGGTGCTGAACCCCGCGCTGGTCATCTGTGATGAGCCCATCTCCGCACTGGACGTTTCCATTCAGGCGCAGGTCGTCAACCTGCTGCGTGACTACCAGAAGGCCGAAGGTACCTCTTACCTGTTTATCGCCCACGACCTTTCGATGGTGCGTTACGTTTCGGATGATATCGGCGTGATGTACCTGGGCCAGCTGGTGGAAAGCAGCGATTCCGAAGAGATCTACAAAAACCCGCTGCACCCCTACACCAAGGGCTTGCTGAGCTGCATTCCCATCGCGGACCCCAAGCTGGCCCGCGCCCATGCGAGCGCCGGTGTGGAGGGCGATCTGCCCAGCCCGGTCAACCCGAAACCCGGCTGCCGGTTCTGTGGCCGCTGCCCCTATGCAAAGCCCATTTGCAGCGAGCAGACCCCGGCCATGAAGGAAGCCGCACCCGGCCATTTTGTGGCCTGCCACCTGTATTAAGCCTTTTTATTTTGGTTTCTCCGTTTCTTGTTCCGGCAGCCTGCCGCAAACGGGTACCGGCGGCCAAAGCGGGATATGCAACACGGTGCTGTTCCGTTTTGGCTCCCCTGCCCGGTTTGCTGCGCCCTGCCGGTGCAAAGGAACGGCAAACATACATTATTTTTTTTCGAGGGGGATACACATGAAAAAGAAAGTCATCAGTGCCGCTCTTGCCGGCACGCTGGCGGTCTCCTTGCTCAGCGCCTGCGGCGCTTCCAATGAGCCCCAGAACATCTCCGATGTTTCTTCTGCTGCCAGCAGCGAAGCAACTTCCACCACCGCTTCCTCCGAGTCTACCGGTGATGCCGCCCAGGAACTGACCTTTGTTCTGAACAACATTCCCGACGGCCTGGATCCGAGCGTGACCAACAACTCCTTCGCACAGTATGTTCTGATCAACTGCTTCGAAGGCCTTGTTACCTATGACAGCACCGGCACCCTGGTTCCCGGCAACGCTGAAAGCTGGGATATCAGCGACGACGGCCTGACCTACACCTTCCACCTGCGCGACGGCCTGAAGTGGAGCGATGGCAGCGACCTGACCGCTGAAGATTACGTTTACACCATTCAGCGCGTTCTGACCCCGGCCACCGCCGCACAGTACGTCAGCATGGCTACCGATTACATCAAGAATGCTCAGGAGTATTACGACGGCACCGCCACCGCTGACGACCTGGGCGTGAAGGCTCTGGACGACAAGACCCTGGAGATCACCCTGATCCAGCCCACCTCCTATTTCATCGACATCCTGAGCATGTGGACCTTCTCCCCTGTTCAGAAGGCCACCGTTGAAGCCAACGGCGACAAGTGGTCCACCGAAGCAGATACCTATATCTGCAACGGCCCCTTCAAGATCGCCAGCATGAGCATGAACGAAAACGTCATTCTGGAAAAGAACGAGAACTACTGGGATGCTGAGAATGTCTCCCTGCAGAAGGTCACCTTCCGCTACGTTCTGGATCAGGCAACTGCTCTGACCGCTTACGAGTCCGGCGAGGTTGACGGCGTTGCCAGCATTCCTTCCTCTGACTTTGCCCGCCTGAAGGCCGAGAATGCCGGTGTGCAGACCAGCCCCAGCTACGGCACTGTTTACTATGACTTCAACTGCTCTGCCGAGCCTGTGAACAACGTTCTGGTCCGCAAGGCAATCTGCCTGGCCATCGACCGTCAGTCCATCATCGACAACGTTGTGCAGGTCGATGCACAGCCCGCTTACAGCTTCCTGGCCCCCGGCTACTCTGTTGATGGCAAGGATATCACCGAAGGCCGCGAAAGCTTTGGCCTGTCCGCTACCGCTGACGTTGAGGGCGCCCAGGCTGCCTTGGCAGAGGCTGGCTACCCCAACGGCGAAGGCTTCCCCACTCTGACCCTGAGCTACTACGACAACGACACCGTCAAGAAGGTCGTTGAAGCTATGGCTGAAATGCTGAAGAACAACCTGAACATCAATGTTGAAGTTTCCTCCAACGAGTGGAGCATCTTCTATGACGACGTTCAGAAAGGCAACTATCAGGTTGCTGCCATGGGCTGGAGCGCTGACTACGTGAACCCCATGAGCTTCCTGCCCCTGTGCAAGACCGGCGATTCTTCCAACAACCTGTTCTATTCCAACGCCGATTATGACGCTCTGGTTGAGCAGGTCAAGGCTGAGAACGATCCGGCCAAGGCTGCTGAGCTGACCCTGCAGGCTGACGCTATCGTTTCCAACGATTACGCTGTTCTGCCCCTGTACTACAAGTCCAACAACTACCTGATGCATGACAACATCAGCGGTTTCTACATGACTGCTTCCGGCAACCTGTTCTTCAAGGATGTGAAGGTCGGCTAATGCGCTGCACGATTGAAACCAGGGACTTTGGTACTATGGTTTTTACGCTGTACCCGGAATATGCCCCCCTCACCGTGGCAAACTTTGTGAAAACTGCACGCAGCGGTTTTTATGATGGTTTGTGTTGGTGCCGCATCGTTAAGGATTATGTCATTCAGGGCGGTTCGCCGGACAATGACATCATGACGGACAGTGATTGGCATATTAAGGGCGAGTTTACGGAAAATGGCGTCAACAACCCGCTCAAGCATATCCGCGGTGCCCTTTCTATGGCGCGCGATGATGACTTTGATACCGCTGGCACGCAGTTCTTTGTTGTTCACAAGGATGCTGCCAAGCTGGACGGCCGTTACGCCGCCTTTGGCGAAATGGAGAGCGGTTTTGATGTGCTGGACGCCATTGCCAACCAGCCCACTTACGGCCCTGAAACCTGGAACAAGCCCAAACAGATGCCTGTCATCACCAAAATTACGATCGAAGATTGATGGTTTTGGCTGACCGGCTGAACTGAACCACAACACCCCCTGCACCGGAAAGCATTGTGCCTTTGGTGCAGGGGGTGCTTTTGTGCTGTCTGTTGTTCGGTTGCCGTTCGCCATCATTTGTACATGGATTTCCGGAATATTTTTCGTCCGTGCGTTCTTTATGGCAACACCGCACAATTCCCGCCTAGCGGCTTAAGCACCGCTTCGGCGGCTGCGGCACGGCATCTGCGTTGCCAAAATGCTCGATAA
>SAUS01000093.1 GCA_004000625.1 Candidatus Cibiobacter qucibialis
GTACCGCAACCCGACATTATCGAGCATTTTGGCAACGCAGATGCCGTGCCGCAGCCGCCGGAGCGGTGCTTAAGCCGTAAGGCGGGAATTGTGCGGTGTTGCCCTAAAAATAAATTGGAGTAGCAAAGCTTATGCGAACCATTGCCATCCCGCAGCTGTACTGCGGGGCATCCGGCAAAAAAGGAGCCTATAACCGGCAGGAGGTTGGCCTTGCACGGGCGTTTGCCGCCCTGGGCTGCCGGGCTGTTGTACTGTACCCGGACCCGGACGCCGCCCCCGAAGCTGTGACCAGCGAGGACCTGGAGCCCAATGTGCGCATCTATTATGTGCCGGCCCGCAAAGCCGGGGTCAGTGCCTTTTACCGCACCTGGCAGCCGCTGCTGAACGAGCATGTGGACGCCGTGCATGTGATGGGGGATAACGCCCTCGGCGTGCCGGGGCTGTACCGCTTTTGCCGGGATCACGATATCTTTTTCTACAGCCAGCTGGGGGCCATCAAAAGTACGTCCGAAAACCCGGCTATGCGGGCTGTGATGGACCTTTTGTGCCGCCGCAACCTGGCTATCTACCGCAAAACCCCCACCTATGCCAAAACCCCCGCCGTGGCCGCCCAGCTGGAACAGCTGCATGTGCCATGCGCCGGGGTAATGCCCGTTGGGCTGGATACCGCCATCATCCCCAATGCAAATGGGGAAAAACATGAACTGCGGGAATTTTTGAAGCTGGACCCCAAAGCCAACTATCTTGTTTTTGTGGGGCGGCTGGATTCCTACAAGCGCCCGCTGGACCTGGTGCCGGTACTGGAAGCACTGCCCCGCAGCTGGAACGCGGTGGTCATCGGGCAGGGGAGCCTGACCGGGGAACTGCAGGATGCCCTGCGCACCCACAAGCTGGAAAACCGCTGTACCTGCATTCCCCAGCTGCCCAACGCAACCGTGCAGGCCTATTACCATGCCTGCGATGTGTTTGTGAACTTTAATGACGGCGAAATTTTTGGCATGAGCCTGCTGGAAGCCATGTATGCGGGCTGCCCGCCGGTTGCCCGCCATGCGCCGGGGCCAGATTTGATCATAGAGCCCGGCACCAGCGGCTATTTTGCCGATACCCCTGCCCAGTTTGCTGAGGCCATCCAGAAAGCAGCGGCGGACCCGGCTTGCGGCCACGCTGCCCAGCGCCGCGTGAATGAACATTTCCTGTGGGCAAACAGCGCCGAAACCGCCCTGGCCATGCTGGACAAACAAGGAGGAAACCGCCGTGGATAATGATGGAGCCTTGCTGGAGGTACTGCGCAATACCTATAAAGGGCTGCGCTTCCGGTGGAAATACCGCGGCCTGATCATTCTGCCCGCGGAACAGGGCAATGCGGCTGCTGCCGATGCCATCCGCGCCGGGCAGCCATTTCTGTTCGGCCGCTGCGGTGCAACCGAGATGCGCACCGTGGCCGAATATTTGACCGGGAAATATACCGAGAAAACCAGGGGTGAGATCAACACCCTGTCCGGTGTGTTTCCCACCGATGATAAAGCGCTGAACCGCTTCTGCAAGCTGTATACTTCCTGCGCTCAGGGGGCGGACCTGCTGGCGCTGTGGGATGTGGGGGCCGAGCGGCAGGTAATCGATGGCTGCCACGGCACCCGCTTTACCCAGTTGCGCGCGCTGGAACCATATTATTATGCCAACCCCTGGAGCGCCGCACTGGCCGGAAAGCATGTGCTGGTGGTACACCCCTTTGCGGATACCATCCGCGCCCAGTACCAAAAGCGCGGGGAGCTGTTCACCAACGCCCCCGGCGGGGTAAACACTCTGCCGAAACTGGCCTCCCTGACCGTCATCCCGGCAGTGCAGGGCCTTGCCGGGCAGAAAACCGGGTATGATACCTGGTTTGATGCCCTTGCCGCAATGGAAAAACAGATGGATGCCTGCGATTATGAGGTTGCTATCATTGGCGCAGGTGCTTACGGCCTGCCGCTGGCCGCCCATGCGCGGGACACCGGCCATGTTGCCGTCCAGATGAGCGGCGCTACGCAGCTGCTGTTTGGCATCAAGGGCCGCCGGTGGGACACCCACCCCCAAATCAGCAAGCTGTATAACCCTGCATGGGTGCGCCCCGCCCCCGCCGAACAGCCCGCCAACAAGCAGGCGGTGGAGGGTGGCAGCTACTGGTAGAACTTGCGCCCCTAAAATTACGTTATAACAAACCGTCCGCCCGAATCCAGATGTGCAAAGGAGCCGTATCCATGAAGATCCTGATGATCAGCAACCACCTTGGCGTGCAAAGCGGGGTGCAGCGCTATGTGCAGAACCTTCTGCTCAATCTGGACCTTACCCGCTACCAGGTGGATCTGTTTGTCGGCCTTTGCCCGCCAGATCAAGCTTCGTGCGCGCCGGCACTGGAAGCAGCCGGGGTGCATATCATTGCGGTGCCGGACAATAAAAAAGCCCGTATCCGCGCACTGTACCAGCATCTGAAAACCCATAAGGATTACGATATCATCCATTACCATACTGCCAGCAAAATCGGCGCGCCCGTCTGCGGTATGATGCGGGTGCTCTGCCCCCATGCCAAGATCATTGTGCACAGCCATATCGTTTACCCACCCATGACGCTGACCTGGCGCGCCGCCCATCTGGTGTACCAGCTGTTTGCAGATTACTTTCTGGGCTGCGGCGTGGCTGCGGGCCGGTTTGTGTTTGGTGACCATATCGACCGCAGGCCGAACTTTTCCGTTGCCTGCAATGCGGTGGACCAAACCCGCTTTTACCCCAACGCCGCGGCGCGCACGGCAATCCGCGCCCAGTACGGCATTACCGGAACCGAGCGTCTGGCCGGGTTTGTAGGGCGGCTCAACCACCAGAAAAATCCGCTCTACCTCATCCGGGTGTTTGCGGCTATGGTTCAGCAGGACCCCCGCTGGAAGCTGCTGTTGGTGGGCGGCGGCGAGCAGGAACAGCCCATGCGGGAACTTGCCGCCCAGCTTGGCGTGGCGGACCGGGTGCTGTTTGCCGGGGTGCAGAACAATGTGCCCGACTATATGAATGCCTTTGACCTGTTTTTGCTGCCCAGTAACTTTGAAGGCAGCCCCGTTACCCTGGTGGAAGCCCAGGGCTGCGGCGTGCCCTGCCTGGCCTCCACCAATGTGCCGGGGGATGGCTCGGTGACCGAGCTGGTGCATTTTCTGCCGCTCAGTGCCCCGTTTGAAGAGTGGGCCAAAACGGCGGATTCCATTGCTCCCGGCGGGCCGCACGCGGACTATTGGCCCACGCTGGCCGCTGCCGGTTATGAGCTGAAAACCGCTGCACACCGCATGGAGCAGGTGTATGATAAAGTGGCAGGGGAGGGCGCACGATGATTTACGCCGAACTTTCCGGCGGGCTGGGCAACCAGATGTTTGTGTATGCCTTTGCCCGCGCCATGGGCCTGTGCTGCCAGGAGCCTGTCACTTTGATTGACCGGCAGGACTGGAAAACCGGCTCCCCGGCCCACACTGCATTGGCATTGCAGGCACTGCATATCAGCTCAGAGGTGCAGTTCATCACCAATGCAGGCTTTGCCAAGCAGCATCTGCCGGTGCAGAACGCCGCCAAGGCCCTGATGATCCGCCACGAACAGCGTGTGGGCTTGATGGACCGGGACTGGCACCCCTTTGAAGCCCGCATGGCCCCTATGCTGAACGCCATCGGCCTGCATTTTGCGACTGATGGCTTTACCCCTGCCAAGCGCGGTCACGCCAAAAACTTTCTGGCCTGGGGGTACTTCCAGGGGGCAGATTATTTTAAGGACCAGGCTGAAACTATCCGGGCGGAGCTGCTGCCCATTGAAAACCCGGAACACGGCTTTACCGCTGCGGCCGCCGCCTTTGCGCGGGAAATTGAGGCGAGCCCGTTCCCCGTCTGCCTGCATTGGCGCTGCGGGGATTACCTGCTGCCGCAGAACGCGGCCCTGCAGGTCTGCACGCCGGAGTATTACGCCGCCGCCTGCCGCACGGTGTGCCAAAGCCTGCCCCAGGCGGAACTGTTTGTCTTTTCAGACGACCCCGCCTATGTGCGGCAGCATCTGGACGCTGCGGGCCTGCCGGTGCATTACAGCACCGGGGCAAAAAGTGCCGCGGCGGACCTTGCCCTGATGCGCCGCTGCCGGGCGTTTGTGCTGAGCAACTCCACCTTCAGCTGGTGGGGGCAGTGGCTGGCCGGTGTGCCGGGCCGCTGTGTGATCGCGCCGGACCGCTGGTACGCCAACGGAAAAAAGACCGCCCTGTATGACCACGACTGGACATTGATCCCGACAAAGTAAAGGAAACAACTGCGATGGAACGCACAGGAAACATCACATTTTCGGTCATTGTGCCGGTGTATAATGTGCAGGCTTATCTTTCTGCCTGCGTCAAAAGCGTGGTGGAGCAGGCCGGCCCGGCGGACTGGGAGTGCATCCTGGTGGACGATGGCTCCACGGATGCCTGCCCCGCCATGTGTGATGCTTTTGCTCAGCTTTGCCCCGGCGTTACGGTCATCCACCGCTCTAACGGCGGGCTGGCCGCCGCGCGCAATACCGGCATCAAGGCCGCCAAAGGCAAGTGGCTGCTGTTTTTGGACAGCGACGATTACTGGCCGCCCCATATGCTGGAAAAGCTGCGCGCCGCCCTGGCCGCCGCGCCGGGTTACCGCTGGTACGTCTGCCGCTATCTGGAGCAGGACGAAAGCCAGGGGATGGATGCCAAGCCTTATCCCGGCCCGGTGGAGCGGTTCACCCCCGGCCCGGATGCCGACCCCGATTACGCCGCCCGCGTGGCGCGGCTGTATGCCGCGGGCCACTGGGCGGTCTGGCGCTTTTGTATTGACCGGGAATTTCTGGTTAAGTATAACCTGCTTTTCTGGAATGAGGTCCGCTGGGCGGAGGATTATCCCTTTGACCTGGTGCTGGCCGGTGCCTGCCCCAAGCTGTATTACCTGGATGTAGAGCTGGTGGTCTACCGCGCCAACCGGGCGGGCAGCCTGTTGAACGCGGGCCTTGCCAAACATTTTGCGGGCATCGCGGCGGTCATCCACCGGTTTGAAAAAATGTTCGCCGCGCCGGACTGCCCCTGGACCCCGGCGGAGCAAGCCGAGATCTGGCGGCGCACCGCCAATGTGTTCTGGCCGCAGGCCCGCGGCGCTGCCTGCCGTGATGCCGAGGTACGCGCCGCCTGTGCCCCCGGCCTGACCGCCTGCAAAGCACTGTGGAAACTGGGGGACGAGAACACCCGCCCGGACTGGAAGCTGTTTGCCTTCCTGCTCAACCACTTCGGCCCCCGCTTTGCCCTTTGGGCGGCCGGGCTGCTGAAACGGAAATAAAGCTCTGCACCCATTGTAGGGGGCGGCGTCCCCGATGCCCCATGAACCTCTGCCGTAAATGCCGGTTTCGGCTCCATGCCCCGTAGGGTGGGGTCACTCGACCCCGCCGCCTTTCCGCGCCTTGACCCTATCAAAACACCTAGGAGAACACCTGATTGCGTACACAAAAAACAATTTTGAACCTGGTCTATGCGCTGGGGTCCAGCCTGCTGCTGATGTTGCTGGGCTTTGCCACGCGGCGGCTGCTGGTATTTAACTTTGGCAACGATATCACCGCCGCATCCCAGGTGGTGGATAAGCTGTTCAACTTTTTCTCCATCGCGGAATTCGGTGTTGGCAGCGTCATCAGCTACCGCTTGTATGAACAGATCGCCGCCAAGGATACCGAGAAGATCAGCAAATATATGTCCATGTATAAATGGGCATACCGCGCCGTGGGTGTGGTTATCTGCGTGCTGGCGGGCATCGGGGCGCTGGCCCTGCCGTGGATCATGCCCGGCGTAGCCAGCATCCAGACGGCCTATACCGTTTACCTGCTCAACACCATCTCCACGCTGTCGGGCTATTTCCTTGTCACCCGGCGGCTGATGTACACCTGCACCCAGCAGGGATACCTGTGTACCCGCATCGACTTCTGCTTTAATGTTGCCAACTATCTGGCCCGCATTGCCATTGCGCTGTGGCTGCCAAACTATATTTTGTATTTCGGCGTCAGCATCCTGTTCAACACCGGTGCCAACCTGGTGGTGGCAGCGCGGTATAAAAAGGACTTCCCCGAACTGCACGAGGTCAAGGTTACTTTGCGGGATTTCAAGGATCTTGGCATCTTCCATGACCTCAAGTATTACCTGGTTCACCGCCTGTCCAACACCATTTACGGCTCGTCCGATACCATCGTCACCAGCCGTATGTCGGGCAGCGCTATGACGGCTAACCTTGGCAACTATACCACCGTGTCGGACAGCGCCACCAACATCGGCAATAAAATCATGGACAGCTTTGCCGCAGCCATCGGCAATATCGTGTACGATAAATCCGCCACGGCCAACGCCCATGATAAACAGGTGTTCTGGGGGCTGGATCTGTTCAGCTATTTTTTCGGCAGCTTTGTGGCAACGGCATATCTCTGCCTGTTCCAGCCGTTTATCGGCCTGTGGATGGGCAGTGACCGCCTGCTGCCGCTGGGCTTTGTTATTGTGTTCAGCCTGAACGAATATGTGGGCTGGAACCACCGGATGCTCGGCTCCTACCGCGCCGTGCTGGGCCACTTTGAGCAGGACCAGTGGTTCATGGTCGCCTCTGCCGCCACAAACCTGATTCTAAGCTTTGCACTCTTCCCGGCGTTTGGCATTACCGGCATTGTGGTGGCTACCGTTGTGGCCCACTGCATCATGTGGGTGGGGCGCGGCATTGTGGTTTGCCGCCAGTATATGCGCGGCAGCGGCTGGCGCTACCTGCGGGTGCAGGCGGTGCATCTTGTCACCCTTGTGGTACTTATGGCAGGCAGCTACCGCGTGTGCGCCCTGTTGCCCGGCGGTATTCTGGGGCTGCTGGGGCGGGCTGTTGTGGTCTGCATCCTGCCCAACCTGCTGAACCTTGCGTTTTATATCTGGACCAGCGATGCCGCCTATCTGCGCACCCAGGCTGGCCACCTTTGGCAAAAAATTACCCATCGTTAAGGGGGAAACACAACATGGCAACCATTGGCATGCTGTATATTTGCACCGGCAAATACACCGTGTTCTGGCCGGAATTTTATGAAACTTTCAGCCGGAACTTTTTACCCGGCTGCAAAAAAGAATACTTTATCTTTACCGATGCACCGTCCATCGCTCACGAGGATGACCCCGCTGTGCACCGCATTGACCAGCCCGCCTATGACTGGCCGCTGAGCACCATGAAGCGCTTTGCGATTTTCCTAACCCAGGAAAAGGCGTTGGAACAGCTGGATTATCTCTTCTTTTTCAACGCCAACCTGACCTGCCGGGAGGTCATTACCCCGGAAGAATTTTTGCCCCGTCCGCAGCAGGGGGAACAGTTGCTGCTGGTCCAGCAGCCGGGGTTCTGGAACAAAAAGCCGATGTTTTACAGCTATGACCGCAACCCCAGATGTACGGCCTATATCCCGTACAACTGCGGGCGGGACTATGTTTCCGGCGGGCTGAACGGCGGTACCTCCGCGGCATTCCTGGCCATGTGCAAAGAGCTGGACCGCCGCACAGAGCAGGATATCCGCAACGGCGTGGTGCCCCTGTGGCATGACGAAAGCCAGCTGAACCGCTATGCCGCCGAACACCCCGGCAGCTACCGCCTGTTGCCCCCTGCTTACTGGTACCCGGAAGGCTGGCAGATGCCCTTTGAGCAAAAAATCATTGTGCGCAATAAATCCCGCTACTTTGATGTGGCGGCGGTCAAACACCATTCTCAGCACACCCGCAGCTGGCTGCAATGCAAATGGGAAGCCTTTTGCGAAAACTACCTGCCGTATTTGCTGTGCGCAAGGGACAAACTGCTGCAAAAACACCTGTAACCTAATTAGGGCAACACCGCACAATTCCCGCCTTACGGCTTAAGCACCGCTCCGGCGGCTGCGGCACGGCATCTGCGTTGCCAAAATGCTCGATAATGTCGGGTTGCGGTACCCGCATCGT
>SAUS01000094.1 GCA_004000625.1 Candidatus Cibiobacter qucibialis
GGCATCTGCCGCACCTCGCTCGCCGTATCGGCACTTAGAATTATGCGGTATTGCCTAAAGTTTCTATTTTTTACTGTATGCCGCAGATCTTATCAAAGCGCAGTGCCAGGCCCCGTGCGAAGCAGAGCACCATGGCCACGATGGCACCCACGGCAGCCTGCAAGATCTGGAACGGCAGTTTCAGGAGCGCGTACTCAACCGTGCTGTAGATAAACGCACGCCCCAGAGAGTAACCCACCACCATGATGATGGCCCCCAGCAGCACGCCGATACCCGCACCAATCATCGGCTTTTTCTGGAACAGGTGATGTGCGCACAGAGAAATCACCACAGCCTGCAAGCCGTGCGTGACGAGAGAAACAAACATCGGGGTGGGATAGAAGAAGAAATCCCCCAAAAACGCACCGATACCGCCCACCACAAAGGCCGCGAACGGATCCAGCAGAATACTGGCCGTGCAGATGACCACATCGTTCAGGTACAAATGCCCGCCGGGCACCGGGATGCTGAAAGAGCTCAAGGCAACATTCATGGCCAGCAATACCGCCGTCATGGTCAGCCAGAGAACGGGCTTTTTCTGCGCAAGCGTATATGTGTTTTTCATTTGTAAATTCCCCCTGTCAAAAGATATGACAAGATCATACCGCGCAAACTGGCATTGTTAAAGTGCCAACTTTATATACTTTTATGGTGCCAGTCTATTTTTAATTCTGCCTGCCCCGGCAGCCGCTGCAAAGGCGAAGCACACCGGAACACACCACGCTCTTTGCACAAGATAGGCCATAAACAAAGGACCAAAGCCGCACGCTTTTCAGCTAATGGCTTTGGTCCTTTTCAATTCTATCGTCGCCGGGTATCCGATTCCGGGGTTGGGGCTGTTACTCGGTTTTGCCTGCAGGCAGGGTAAAGGTGAAGCGGCACCATTTGCCCATCTCGCTTTCGGCCTTGATCTGGCCACCGGACAGGGTGATCAGCACCTTGCAGATATGCAACCCCAGGCCGCTGCCGCGGGTGTTCAGGCCGCGGGAGCGGTCCTCCTTATAAAAGCGTTCAAACACAAAGGGCAGGGCATCCGGCGCAATACCGTCGCCGGTGTTCTCGATGGTCACCCGCACCATGTCGTTTTCCTGCTGGATATCAAACTTGATGACGCCATCCGGCGGGGTAAACTTGATGGCGTTATCCACAATGTTGTAGACCACTTGATGGATAAAGTCCGGGTCGGCATACACCATGGTACCCGTGGGGCCAAGGCCCTGGATATCGATCTTGCCATCCTCAATGCGGCGCTCATCCGAAAGCACCACGTCCGTAACGGTGGACCAGATATCGTAATTTTTGGGAGTACCTTTCACCTCGCCGGATTCCAGTTTGGTGATATCCAGCATGTTCTGCACCAGCCGGGCCAAGCGGCCGGTTTCCTGCGATACCACGCCAAGATAATGCTTGTACTCGCTTTCCGGGATGGTGCCGTCCAGCATGCCGTCAATAAAGCCCTTGATGCTGGTCATGGGGGTGCGCAGTTCATGGGCAATGTTGCCCATAAACTGCCCGCGGGAGTTATCAATGTTTTGCAGGCGGCCCGCCATGTTGTTAAAGGTCGTGGCAAAATCCGCCAGCTCCTGACAGCCAGTTACGGGGGCGCGTGCGGTGAAATCGCCGCCGCCCAGCCGTTTGGCGGCCTGGCTGATCTGTTCGATCGGCCAGGTAATGCGCCGCGCCAGCACCATGCACAAAATGCCGCAGACAATCAGGATGACCGCCGAGGACAGCAAGAACATCGTCAGGATGGAGCGGATATAGACCGCCAGCGCATGTACCGGTGTTGCAGCAAACAAATAACCCTCGCTGCCGCCAAGATTCACGCGGCGGCCCGCAATATAATACTTATCGTGCAGGGTATCGTCCATGGTACCCATAAGAAAGATATCCTTGCCGCTGTCCATCTCTTCCTGCAAGTTCTGCGGGATCTTTGCACTTTCGGCTACATCTTTGCCGGTGTGCATCAGGATGTTGCCATCCCGGTCTGCCACAAACACAAGTGCGTCCGATGATGTATTGAACAGTTCAAAGCCGGTCTTGGCTCGCTCCACCAACTCATTGTCCCCGCCGGGCAGGGTCACAATGTTTCCTTCCGAAGCATAGGTCTCCGCCATGGCAGTAGCACCGTCCAGCACGGCAGTCAGGGAACTTTTGCGCTCCTGGGCAAAGTACGCGCAGGAGAGCCCCGTTTGCAGCATGCACATCAACACCAGCGCCACCAGCAGCAGCGAGGCAAAGGTTGCAAACACTTCCCCGCTTACGCTGCGCAGCGGGGCTGCCCCGTTATTCTCTTCTTTTTTGGCGCGGCACATTATTCTTTAACCTCAAACTTGTAACCAACGCCCCACACGGTTTTCAGGTTCCACTGTTCCGAGGCTCCCTCCAGCTTTTCGCGCAGGCGCTTAACATGGACGTCGATGGTGCGGGAGTCGCCATAATATTCAAAGCCCCACACTTCGTCCAGCAGCTGGTCACGCGTATAGACCCGGTTGGGGTGCCCAGCTAGGCAGGCCAGCAGTTCCAACTCTTTGGGCGGCGCATCCACCACTTTACCCTTCACTTTCAGCTCATAGCGGTTCATATCCAGGTGCAGGTTGTCAAAGTCATAAACGCCTTTGTTTTCTTCGTCCTTGCTGCCGCAGCGGCGCAGAACAGCCTTGATACGGGCCGTCACTTCCTTGGCTTCAAAAGGCTTTACGATGTAATCATCCGCACCCAGTTCCAGGCCCAGAACCTTATCATAGGTTTCGCCCTTTGCCGTCAGCATAATGATGGGGGTCTGGTTGTTCTGGCGGATCTTACGGCAGACTTCCCACCCATCAATGCCGGGCATCATCACATCCAACAACACAAGGTCCGGGTGCAGCTTATCAAATTCCTGCAGTGCAGCAGTGCCATCATTGGCAATGGTCACACCGTATCCCTCTTTGACCAGGTACAGGCGCAGCAGTTCACAGATGTTTTTATCATCATCCACAACCAGAATTTTCTCATTTGACATGGGTTTTATGCCCTCCTACTCTATGGCAACACCGCACAATTCCCGCCTGACGGCTTAAGCACCACTCCGGCGGCTGCGGCACGGCATCTGCGTTGCCAAAATGCTCGATAATGTCGGGTTGCGGTACCCGCATCGTGCTTCGGGGGCAAAAGCCCCTCGCACTCTGCGACCGCTGCCCCTGCTTCGGTTCGCTGTTTCCGCCACTGGCGGCGCTCACCTTTGCAGCATCCAGTATTATCTGCGCTTTTGGCTTAGCATCTGCCGCACCTCGCTCGCCGTATCGGCACTTAGAATTATGCGGTATTGCCCTATGTTTTCCCGCGCCGGACAGGGCCGGTACGGGGGTATTTTGATTCGACCTTTTAACATTATAAGGCATAAATGTGGAAAAATAAAGAACAACCGGTGGTCAAAACAGGTAAAATGTGTAGAATTGCGCAAAATTATGAGCATGGCCGCGCCCTGCCCTTGCACGCAGTGCGCTGGTTGGGTATAATGATAGACAGTCAAAATATTCCGTTAAGGAGAATGAGTACAAATGAAATTAGGTATCGTCGGTTTGCCCAATGTTGGCAAATCCACTTTGTTCAATGCGCTGACCAGCACCCAGAATGCTCAGGCAGCCAACTATCCGTTCTGCACCATTGAGCCGAACTCCGGCATTGTTCCGGTTCCTGATGCCCGGCTGGACAAACTGGCCGAGATCTGGCAGACAGACAAAAAGACCCCCGCCATTGTGGAGTTTGTGGATATCGCCGGTCTGGTCAAAGGTGCCAGCCAGGGCGCTGGTCTGGGAAACAAGTTCCTGGGCCATATCCGCGAGTGCGATGCCATTGTACATGTGGTGCGCTGCTTTGACGATGACAACATCATCCATGTTGTGGAGGATGTGAACAAGCCGGAAAGCGTTGACCCCATCCGCGATATTGACGCCATCGACCTGGAGCTGATCCTGGCCGACCTGGAAGTTGTCAGCAACCGCCTGGGCCGCCAGCAGAAAGCCGCCAAGACCGGCAATAAGACCGCTGCTGCCGAAGCTGCCTGGCTGGCAGAGCTTGCCGCTCATCTGGAAGGCGGCAAGCCCGCCCGTTCCTTTGCCTTTGACCCGGATGACGACAGCCAGAACACTGCTCGCAAAGAACTGGGTCTGCTCTCCGCCAAGCCGGTGATTTATGCCTGCAACGTGGGCGAGGATGACCTGCTGGGCGGGTTGGACGAGAACCCGTACTATCCGTTGGTTGCCGCCCGCGCCAAAGAGGAAAACGCACAGGCAATCCCCATCTGTGCCAAGACCGAGGAAGATATCGCCGGTTCCAGCCAGGAAGAAAAGCTGGCGTTCCTGCACGAGATGGGCATTGAATCCACCGGCCTGGATAACCTGATTAAGGCAAGCTATGATCTGCTGGGCCTCATCAGCTTTTTGACGGACGGCAAAAAGGAATGCCGCGCCTGGACCATCAAGCGCGGCACCAAAGCCCCGCAGGCTGCCGGCAAAATCCATTCCGACTTTGAGCGCGGCTTTATCCGCGCCCAGGTCATCAGCTATGACGCACTGGCCGACAACAACTTTGACTATGCTGCGGTTAAGGCCAAGGGCCTGCAGCGCACCGAGGGCAAGGAATACGTTGTGAATGATGGCGATGTGATCGAATTCCTCTTCAACGTCTGATAAAAAGGAGCAATACCATGATCATTGGCATTATGGGCGCCATGCCCGATGAAGTTGACCAGCTGTGTGCCAAGCTGGAGCAGGTGACCAAAGAAACTTACGCCGGGGTGGAGTACCACCAGGGCATGCTGAACGGCCGCCAGGTCGTTGTGTGCTGCGCCGGTATGGGCAAGGCAAACGCCGCTTCCACCGTGCAGGTTCTAATTACCAAGTACGGTGCCGAGAAGATCATCTTCTCCGGCATTGCAGGCAACATGACCAGCAAGATCGGCATTGGTGATGTCTGCGTGGGCGAAACCGTGGTATATCACGACGCCCAGAACGACATGATTGCCCAGAGCGCACCGTTCACCGCAGAGTACCACGGCGACCCGGCCCTGGTCAAAGCTGCACTGGATGCCTGCAACGCCTGTGGTGTTAAGGCCATTGCCGGCAAGATTGCCACCGGTGACCTTTTTGTTGGCGATGCCGCCACCAAAAAGGCTATCGAGGACAAATGCCAGCCCGACTGCGTGGAGATGGAAGGCGCTGCTGTAAGCCAGGTTGCCGCCCGCAACGGCGTCCCCTGCGTCATCCTGCGCGCCATGAGCGACAACGCGGACGAGAGCGGTTATGAAGTTCTTGTCGTGAAAAAGTTCAGCATCGGCGAATACATCAAAACTGCCACTGCCATTGTGGCAAATATGATCGAAGCACTGTAATTGGGGAAAACGCTTTTAGGAAAAGTATAAAACACTTTTAGGGAAAGTATAAAACAACGGTCAAAAGATGAAAATTACACGTGAAGAAGAAAGCGAAATAAAAAGCACACCTGAGGTTTCTGCTCCGGCCCCGACTGAAACGCCGGAACAGCCCGCAGCGGCCGCAAAGCCTGCCACGCGCTGGGCGGCTATTCCGCTGTGGGGGCGGGTACTGCTGATTCTTGGCATTGCACTCCTCTTGTTGGTATTCGTTGGCTATGCCGCTTTGCAGGGCATGCTGGGGCGCATCCGGCGTGCATCGGCCACCGAGGCAGTCTCCCAACAGGAAGAGACCTTTGAATCGGACGAAAACGCCGATGATACCTTGAGCCCGGAGGATGTAATCTGGAACGGGGCCGACACCAGCGTGATGCAGGACAAAGACATTGTGAACCTGCTGCTGATTGGCCAGGACCGCCGCGAAGGCCAGGACCGCCAGCGGGCCGACAGCATGATCATGGTCACGCTGAACAAAAAGACCAAACAGATCAGCATGACCTCCTTTATGCGGGACCTGTATGTACAGATTCCCGGCTACAGCGACAACCGCATCAACGCAACCTATGCCTTTGGCGGCATGGATCTGCTGGACAGCACGCTGAACACCAATTTTGGTGTAGAGATTGCTGGGAATGTGGAAGTTGACTTTGGCGAGTTCCAGACCTTGATCGACAGCATTGGCGGCATTGACCTAGAACTGACCCAGGACGAGGCAGATTATATCTGCGGCAGAAAGCGAGATGTAACCTACCCACAGCAGCTCCGCACGGACTGGAACCTGCATGAAGGGGTAAACCACCTGACCGGCGAGCAGGCCCTGATCCATGCACGCAACCGCTCCCTGGGCAACGATTATGCCCGCACCGACCGCCAGCGTGCTGTGCTGATGGCGATCATCAATAAAGTGAAACAGATGGATGCTGTTTCCATCGTCAACTTTATTAACCAGGTTCTGCCACTGCTGACCACCGACATGACCTCCGGCGAAATTCTGGGGTATGCGATGGAAGCTTTGCAGATGAATTTTGACAGTGAGCACTCTTACCGCATCCCGGCAGAGGGCACCTATACCGGCGCGGTAATCCGCGGCATGCAGGTACTGGTACCGGACCTGGCTGCCAACCAGACCTACCTGATGGATGTTCTGTATCATACAGACAACAACCAATAAACACATTACAAAAATATCGCCCGGCGTGGAACTGCAATGTTCCCGCCGGGCGGTTTTGTTTTGAGTTATGCGCCTGCCCGCGGCATGATAAGCACGGCGGCAAGGTACATAACATAAAGTATCAGGCATACCCTGCCCTGCCAGCGGTAAAGCCGCTTTTTGACCAGCGGCGGCAGCAGCAGGATCAATGCCATCAAAACGCAGAACGGGAGATCATACTGGCGGAACTGTTCACCCACCGGCAAGCGGCGGCGGTACATCAGGCTGGAAACAGGCAGCACCAGCGTGATGCTCAAAATGGCGCTGTTCAGCACCTGCATGGGCAGTGCCTGCGGCGGGTAGATGCGGCATTTTTCCGCAAATCGCTTCCAGGCAGAGCCAAGGGGATGGTCGAACACTTCCACCAGCAGGGGCAGACAGAGGCCAAAGGAAATCAGGGTTGCCGCCCACTGGGCCTGAATGGTGCCAGTCAGGTTGGCCAGCGCCACGGCGCTGTTCAGCAGGGCCCACGCTCCCACGCAGAGCACTGCCATGCCGCCCACCACCCCGGCCAGGTTGCGCAGGCTGGTGCGGATGCTCATAGCCGGGAACAGGACGGTCCGCCCGGATGGGTCTTCCGGCGGGGTCTTTTCGCCTTTTTCCTTCTGGACCGTGATAAGCTCCAGCCCCTCCCGGAACGCAAAGCGGTACTGGTAGGCGATGCTCTGCATGACAAACAGAACAAACAGGCCCATCAGCAGGCCGGTACCGGTATAGCTCAGGGTGCCGTCCCGCACAAACAGGGCCACCACGCCGCAGGCCACCAGCAGCAGGGCGCATTTGCGCAGCAGCTCGCCGCGGTCCACCGTGACATTACAGCGCAGCAGGCAAAGCGCCAGTACCAGCCCCAGCTGGGTGACAGCGCCCGCCAGAGCCGTACCAACGGCCAGCGCAGTAACGGACATACCTGCCGCCAGAAACGCCAGCACCAGCTGCGGCAGCGCCGTACACACCGCCACCAGCGTGCCGCCCACCATCCACATAGGCAGCCCGCACAGCGCCCCGCACCACGTTGCGCAGCGCGAAGCCAGCCTGCTGCCGATACCAGTCAGCAGCAAGCCCAGAGCATAGAGCAGCAATGTAGGGAGAAGAAGCATAGTTTTTTAGTTAGGGCAACACCGCACAATTCCCGCCTTGCGGCTTAAGCACCGCTCCGGCAGCTGCGGCACGGCATCTGCGTTGCCAAAATGCTCGATAATGTCGGGTTGCGGTACCCGCATCGTAC
>SAUS01000006.1 GCA_004000625.1 Candidatus Cibiobacter qucibialis
CCGCAGCTGCCGGAGCGGTGCTTAAGCCGCAAGGCGGGAATTGTGCGGTGTTGCCCTGAATAAATGGCCGCCTTGCTGTAACAAACGGGCGGAAAAATCCGTTTATTTGGGTAAGAGGGCACCGTAAAACAGAAAATGACATTGCGGCCGGCCCTCCCCTATCCCGCAAATTTATGCTACAATGGATGCGAGGTGAACGTGATGACAAAAACTGAGGCACGCGCGCAGGCCAAGGCACTGCGCAAAAATCTGGACCTGCACGCCATCGGCGCTGCCATGACCCAGCAACTGTTTGCCCTGCCGGCATGGCGGCAGGCGGGCACGGTGTTCTGCTTTGTTTCCATGCGGGACGAACCGGACACCACCGCTATTTTGCAGCAGGCCCTGGTCAGCGGCAAGCGCCTGTGCGTGCCGCGCTGCCTGCCGGGCAATGACGGGCGGATGGAGCTTGTGGAAATCACCAGCCTGAACGACCTGCAGCCGGGGCGGTACGGGATTCTGGAGCCCTGCGGCGGCCGCACCATCGCCGCATTGGAGCCGGGCGCACTGGCCTTGATTCCCTGCCTTGCTGTGGACAAGCAGGGGGTGCGCCTTGGCCGCGGAGCCGGGTATTATGACCGGTTCCTTACCCGCTTTGGGCAGACCGGCCCCAAGCTTTTGCTCTGCCCGGAGGCACTGGTCTTTCCCGCGCTGCCCACGGACGAATGGGATGTTCCCTTTACCCCCGGTGAAATATTGACGGAAAATGGGGTAAAATAAAAACAGTGGGGCATTTGCCGCACCCTGCCCCCCCCCCTGCTTGCTCCCGCTGCGCATTCCAACAACACAACCTACGCAGCCCTGCATCATACAGGGCCGCGCAAGATAAAGGAGATTTTTTATGAAAAAGCTGACATTATTTCTGGCTGCTGCCCTGCTGGCTGCCAGCTTTGCTGCGTGCGGAAATTCCGGCGCGTCTTCCTCCACGGCGCCGGAGCCAACGGCCATCCCGGATGACATCCTGAACGCCCCGGCTACCAAGCCGGACCCGGACATGGAGATTGATCCCGGTTTCGGTGTTGACCCGGAGGACAGCAGTGCTGCGCTCCAGCCGGAACCGGATGCCGAGCTGAGCGGCATTGTGGACCAGATCTATGCCGCACACCCGGTTGACCTGATGATGGTGGAAACGACCGCCGTGGACCTGACCAACGCCGAGTGGTACCCCTACCAGACCGGCCTGAACGAAGAGCAGATCACCAAGGTGGATGCCGCTGTAACCAGCGAGCCAGGTGTCGGCAGCCAGGCTTACTGCATGGTACTGGTGCGCCTGAAAGACAAAGCCAATGGTGATGAGATTGCCGAAGCCATGCTGGACGGCATTGACATGCACAAGTGGGTCTGCGTGGCGGCCGACAAGGCCAGCGTTGCCACTTTTGATGACAAGGTTCTGTTCGTTATGGCTGACAGCGAACTGGTGGATGTAGACGCCCTGATGACGGATGCCGCCAACGCCCTTGGTGTGACTTTTGGTTACAATATGAGTAAGGAATCCGCTGAAGATTACGGCGAACTTCCGGATGAACTGCTGGCTACCCCCGCGGTTGTTGGCTGATTTTTTACCGCTCTTTCAAAAATTTGCATAAAAAATGCGCCTGTGCTCAAAGCAAGCACAGGCGCATTTTATTGGCAATGCTGTAACTTATAATTACAGGAAGATGTACTTTAGGATGAACAGCACGGTCAGAACATACATCAGCGGGGTGATCTTCTTTTCCTTAGCCTTACCGGACAGCAGGTTAATCAGCGTCCAGGAAACAACGCCGATTGCAATGCCTTCGGAGATGCTGTAAGCCAGCGGCATGACCAGGATGGTTAGGAAAGCCGGGATGGCATCAGTCATATCGTCGAAGTTGATCTTGGCAACAGCGCCCATCATGTAGAAACCAACAACGATCAGGGCTGGAGCAGTTGCAAAGGAAGGGATGGTCAGGAACAGGGGGCTGAAAATGCTGGCCAGCAGGAACAGCACAGCGGTGGTAGCTGCGGTCAGACCGGTGCGGCCGCCCTCGGTAACGCCGGAAGCACTTTCAACATAGGTGGTGGTGGTGGAAGTACCCAGCACAGCACCGGCGCTGGTTGCGATAGCGTCAGCCAGCAGGGCGCCCTTGATGCGGGGCAACTTGCCCTCTTCGTCCAGCATATCGGCCTTGGAAGCAACACCAATCAGGGTGCCCAGGGTATCGAACAGGTCGACAAAGAGGAAAGCGAACATAACAACGATGAAGTTGCCAATATTAAAGTTGGTGAAATCCAGGTTGAACACCTGGCCGAAGGTATTGCCCAGGGAGCTGAAGTCAAAGCTGACGAATGCGGTGGGGATGACAGAGTACATGCCAACTTCTGCATCCGGCACATAGATGCCGGTCAGTTCGCAGATGATGCCCAGCACCCAGGTCAGGATAATGCCGTACAGGATAGCGCCCTTGACGTTCTTGATGAGCATAACGGCGATCAGCAGCACGCCGACCAGAGTCAGCAGAGCACCGATGCCAACGCTGTGGAAGGTTTCGCCCTTGAAGTGCTGGTAGGTCAGCAGGGTGGAATCGCTGTTGACGATGAGCTTGGCGTTCTGCAGGCCGACAAAGGCAACAAACAGGCCAATGCCCACGCTGACAGCGGATTTCAGCGTCAGGGGGATGGCGTTGAAGATGGCCTCGCGCACATTGGTCAGGGACAGCACGATGAAGACGATGCCTTCAACAAAGACGGCCAGCAGAGCCATCTGCCAGCTGTAGCCCATGGAGAGCACAACGGTGTAGGCAAAGTAGGCGTTCAGGCCCATGCCGGGTGCCAGTGCAAATGGGTAGTTTGCCAGGAACGCCATGAGCATGGTGCCGACAAATGCTGCCAGAGAAGTGGCAATCAGAACTGCCTTTGCATCCATACCGGCTGCAGACAGAATGTTGGGGTTGACCGCAAGAATGTAAGCCATCGTCATAAAGGTCGTGATACCGGCCATGACTTCGGTTTTTACATCCGTGTGGTTCTCTTTCAGGTGGAAGAGTTTTTCCATGATGTACCTCCGTTTTCAAAACGTTATTTCCGGGGCACACCAAAAGCGCCCGCACAGCGGGATTTTTTAGCAGGCATGCCCGCCGCGCCACAGGTTTCCGCAAACGACGCAACATTTTTATTCTAGCTTATTCCTTTGCATTTGTAAACGATATTTGTGAAAATAATTGCAATTCTGCGTCAAAACATTTATCTGCCGCTCTTCCCCGCCCTGCCGCCGGGCAGCAAAAAGGGCCGCACCCCTGCGGGTACGGCCCTTAAATGAGCAGCAGAAATTATGCCTTGGCGGCTTTGATCTCCTTGATCAGTTCGGGAACGACCTTGTACAGGTCGCCAACGATGCCATAGGAAGCAATGCCGAAGATGGGGGCATTCTCATTCTTGTTGATGGCGATGATAGTCTCGGAATCCTGCATGCCGGCAACGTGCTGGATGGCACCGGAGATGCCCAGAGCAACATAGATGCGGGGATGCACGGTCTTGCCGGTCTGGCCGACCTGATGGTCAGCAGACAGCCAGCCTTCATCGGTAACGGCACGGGAAGCACCGACAACGCCGCCCAGGGCACCAGCCAGCTCTTCGGCCAGGGCAATGCCCTTTTCGGGGTCAGAGCTGATACCACGGCCAACGGAAACAACCACATCAGCACCGATCAGGTCAACCAGCTTCTTAGCGCTCTTCTTGATGTCCAGGATCTCAACATGGATATCGTCAGCAGTCAGAGCGGGGGTAACCTTCTCAACAACAACCTTGGCAGCACCAGCTTCGTCGAACGGCTGGGTCTGCATAACGCCGGGGCGCACGGTGGACATCTGCGGGCGGAAGCGCGGGCAGATGATGGTGGCCATCAGGTGGCCGCCGAATGCGGGACGGGTCATCTTCAGGTTGGTGTTCTCTTCAAACTTGGTGTTGTCCACATCAATGGTGGAGGTGGTGCGCAGGAAGTCCTTATACTTGGCGACATCCACATCCAAGTGGGTGCAGTCAGCAGTCAGGCCGGTGTGCAGGCGGGCTGCGCAGCGGGGGCCAAGGTCACGGCCCAGGTTGGTAGCGCCAATCAGCATAATTTCCGGCTTTTTCTCCATGATGAGGTCACACAGAACCTTGGCATAGCCATCGGTGGTGTAGTCCTTCAGCAGGGGGCTGTCGATATAGTAAACGCGGTCTGCGCCGTAGCCGCCGAGAGCCTTGAGGTAGTCCTCGTTGACCTCGCTGCCCATCACAACGCCGCACAGCTCAACGCCAAGGTCGTTGGCCAGTTTGCGGCCTTCACTCAGCAGCTGATAGCTGATGGCCTGTACCTGGCCTTCGCGCTGTTCGCAGAATACCCACACGCCCTTGAAGGCGGCGGTGTCCATTGCATTGAATTCAGCCATTGTACTTCTCTCCTCTCTCAAATCAGGTGCTTGTCGTTCAGGATGCCAACCAGCTGGGCAGCATCCTCAACCATCATGCCGGCGCCCTTGACCGGGGGAGCAAAAGACTTGTAAACGTTCGTCGGGGAGCCCTTCAGGCCGATGGTGTCGGTCTCAATGAGGGGATCATCCTTCAGAGCATTGTAGTCGAACACTTCAACGGGCTTGTCATAGCACTCAAAAATGCCGGAAACGCTCATGTAACGCGGGGTGTTCAGCTCCTTGATGCAGGTCAGCAGGCAGGGGGTGTTCACCTTCAGCTCCATGTAGCCATCTTCAAGCTGACGCTTGACGATCAGGGAGTTGCCGTCCTTCTTGATATCGGTAACATAGGTGACCTGGGGCAGGTGCAGCTTTTCAGCAATCTGCGGGCCAACCTGTGCAGTGTCGCCGTCGATAGCCTGACGGCCGCAGAAAACGATATCCTCCGGGCCAACGCCGATCTTGTTAACGGCAGCTGCCAGGATCTGGGAAGTTGCAAAGGTATCGGAACCGCCGAACTCACGGGCAGATACCAGCACGCCGCGGTCAGCACCGCGGGCGATCAGCTCACGAAGCATGCCTTCTGCCGGCGGCGGGCCCATGGTAACAACAACAACTTCGCAGCCGGTCTCATCTTTCAGCTGCAGGGCAGCCTCAACGGCGTTCAGGTCGTCGGGGTTGGTGATGGTTGCCATCGCAGCACGGTCCATGGTGCCGTCAGCCTTGACAGCAACCTTGCCCTGTGTATCGGGAACCTGTTTGACACAAACAATAGCTTTCATTGTACGTCTTGCCTCCTTACTTCAGCAGCGCGCCGGAGATGACCATCATCTGCACTTCGCTGGTGCCTTCGTAGATCTCGGTGATCTTGGCATCGCGCATCATGCGCTCGATGGGGTAGTCACGGGTGTAGCCGTAACCGCCGAACAGCTGCAGGCAGCGGCGGGTAACATCGCTGGCGGTGCGGGCTGCAATCAGCTTAGCCTCGGCAGCCTCAACGCTGTAACGGACCTTAGCGCCGTTCATGGCCTGCTGCTTTTTCAGGCCAGCCTTGTAAACCAGGTACTTGGCAGCGTCAACGCGGGCTTTCATCTCAGCCAGCTCGAACTGGGTGTTCTGGAACTGAGCGATGGAACGGCCAAACTGCTTGCGCTCCTTGACATAGGCAACAGTCTCGTCGATTGCGCCCTCTGCGATGCCCAGAGCCTGTGCGGCAATGCCGATACGACCGCCATCCAAGGTAGCCATAGCCAGCTGGAAGCCCTTGCCCTTAACGCCGAGCAGACGATCCTTGGGGATGATGCAGTCTTCCATGATCAGCTCGCAGGTGGAAGAACCACGAATGCCCATCTTATCTTCGGGCTTGCCGACCTTGAAGCCGGGGTCGGTGCGCTCCACGATGAATGCGGAGATTTCCTTCTGCTTGCGGCCGCGCTTGTCGGTCACAAAACCGGTAACAGCAATGATAATGAAGACATCAGCATAGCCAGCGTTGGTGATGAAGATCTTGGAGCCGTTCAGCTTCCAATGGTCACCCTCATCCACAGCAAAGGTCTGCTGGCCCTGTGCATCGGTGCCGGCGCCGGGCTCAGTCAGGCCGAATGCACCCAGCCATTCGCCGCTGCACAGCTTGGGCAGGTACTTTGCCTTCTGGTCTGCAGTGCCGTTCTCATAGATAGGAGCAGCACACAGGGAGGTATGGGCGGACAGGATAACACCTGTGGTGCCGCAAACCTTGCTCATTTCCTCAACAGCCATCACGTAGGAGAGCACATCGCCGCCTGCGCCGCCGACCTCTTTGGGGAAGTAAATGCCCATCATGCCCAGCTTTGCCATCTTTTCAACGGTCTCTTTGGGGAAATATTCCTCCGCGTCAACCTTTTTGGCAAGGGGTTTGACTTCGTTCTCAGCAAATTCTTTGTACATTTTCTGTACCATAGCCTGCTGCTTGGACAGAGTAAAATCCATAACGGTATCCTCCTTATCTAACAGTGCGCCCGCCGCCCCGCAGCCAAAGCCGCAAGGGCAGGTTTACAGGCGACTGAACAAATCAATCCTGACGGAGATTTTGCACTCCGTCAGGAGAGATTGTTTCAAATTTTACAGGGCATCAACAGCGGTCTTGGTGCGGTCTGCGTTGTAAACGTAGAAGCCCTTGCCGGTCTTGCAGCCCAGGTTGCCGCCGCGAACCATCTTACGGATGAGCGGGCAGGCACGGTACTTGCTGTCGCCGGTCTCCTTGTACAGAACATCCATGATGGCCAAGCAGATATCCAGGCCAATGAAGTCACCCAACTCCAGGGGGCCCATCGGATGGTTGGCACCCAACTTCATAGCGGTGTCAATGCCGGCAATGTCAGAAACGCCTTCCATCTTGATGAAAGCAGCTTCGTTGATCATGGGGATCAGGATGCGGTTGACAACAAAGCCAGCAGCCTCGTTGACCTGAACGGGGGTCTTGCCGATCTCAACGCTGATCTTTTTGATGGTCTCAACAGTCTCGGCGGGGGTGTTCACGCCTGCAATGACCTCGATGAGCTTCATACGGTCAGCGGGGTTGAAGAAGTGCATACCAACCAGGGGACGGGTCAGGCCCTTGCCGATCTCAGTGATGGACAGAGAAGAGGTGTTGGAAGCAAAGACGCACTCCGGCTTGCAGATCTTGTCCAGCTCGCCAAAGGTGGTCTGCTTGACCTTCATATCCTCAAAAGCAGCCTCAACGATCAGGTCGCAGTCAGCGCACAGATCTTCTTTCAGACCAGCGGTGATGGCAGCCATACGGCGGTCAACTTCAGCCTGATCCAGCTTGCCCTTGGCAACCAGCTTTGCATAGCCAGCTGCGATCTTATCCTTGCCTTTATCGGCCCATTCCTGCTTGATATCACACAGGGCAACAGTGAAGCCCTCAGTCTGTGCAAATGCCTTAGCAATACCCTGGCCCATAGTGCCAGCGCCAATAACGCCAACTTTCATAGTTGTGCCTCCTGTTAAAAATAATAATGAATAGAGAAAAAGGAAGAATGAAGGTGTGCCGCAAGCGGCACGATTTTAATAATGAACTTTGGTGCATCCACAGCGCCCGGCCTTTTTGAACAGCGCACAGCGCTGTGATCCACCACCATTATTCATTATTCTTTATTCATTTTTCTTTCAAAATCAGTTGTTGGTAAACACTGCCTTGGGTTTCGGCTTTTCACGGCTCAGGAAGCACTGCATGCCTTCCACCTGGTCGTGGGTTTCGAAGCAATCGCCAAACAGTTTTTCTTCAACCGCAACAGCCTCGTCGATGGGCTTGGAGATGCCCTCGTTGATGGCCTTCTTGCAGTTGCGGACTGCGATGGGAGCATTCTTGGCAATCTTATTTGCCAGCTTCATCACGTTCTCCATCAATTCAGCCTGCGGGTAAACAGCGTTGACCAAGCCGATACGCAGGGCTTCGTCTGCCTTGATGTTCAGGGCGGAGTAAACCAGCTGCTTTGCCATGCCCATGCCAACCAGGCGGGCCAGACGCTGGGTGCCGCCGAAGCCAGGGGTGATGCCCAGGCCAACTTCGGGCTGACCGAAGACGGCGTTATCGGAGCAGATGCGGATATCGCAGCTCATGGCCAGCTCATTGCCGCCGCCAAGGGCAAAGCCGTTGACAGCTGCGATAACGGGCAGCGGGAAGCTTTCGATCTCCAGGAACACATCATTGCCCAGCTTACCGAAGGCCTCGCCTTCTGCCTTGGTCATGGTGGACATGGAGCCGATATCAGCACCGGCAACAAAGCTCTTGTCGCCTGCACCGGTCAGAACAACGCAGCGCACGGTGTTCTGGTCGATGGCTTCAAAAGCGGCCTTCAGGTCAGCCAGAACTTCGGGGTTCAGTGCATTCAGGGCTTTGGGACGGTCAATGGTGACGATCGCAACAGCGCCCTGAATTTCAGTCGTAACAAAGGACATTGTCAATTCCTCCGTAAATTACATTTCCACGATGGTGGCGCAGCCCATGCCGCCGCCGATGCACAGGGTAGCCAGGCCCTTGTGTGCGCCGCGATGCTTCATGGCGTACAGCAGGGTGACAAGGATACGAGCGCCGGAAGCGCCAACGGGATGGCCCAGAGCAATGGCGCCGCCGTTGACGTTCAGCTTTGCCTGGTCAAAGTGCAGAGCCTGGCCGACTGCAACAGACTGTGCAGCGAATGCTTCGTTGGCTTCGATGAGGTCCATATCATCAACGGTCAGGCCGGTCTTTGCCATAACCTTCTTGGTTGCGGCGATGGGGCCCAGACCCATGACTTCCGGCTCAACACCAGCCAGTGCACCGGCAACCCAGGTAGCCAGAGGCTCAACACCCAGCTCCTTGGCCTTTTCTTCGCTCATGACAACCAGAGCAGCTGCGCCATCGTTGATGGCGGAGGAGTTTGCAGCGGTAACGATACCATCCTTCTTGAAGCAGGGCTTCAGCTTGCCCAGAACTTCCATGGAGCTCAGGCGGGGGCCTTCATCGGTATCAAACACGGTGTCACCCTTCTTGCCCTTGATGACAACGGGAACGATCTCATCCTTGAAAGCGCCGTCAGCGATAGCCTTGGCTGCCTTCTCCTGAGAATGGTAAGAGAACTCATCCAGCATCTCACGGGTGATGGGGCTGTAGCCGTACTTCTTCTGGTAGGTTTCGTTGGTGCAGACATTCTCGGCGGTCATGCCCATGTGCATGTTGCAGCCGGTTGCATCCCACAGAGCATCGTTAACCATGGTGTCCACCAGCTCGCTCTTGCCCATGGGGTAGCCCATGCGGTAGCCGTAACGGCCCTTCATCATAGCGAACGGAGCCATATCCATGTTTTCCATACCACCTGCAACAACGATGTCAGCATCGCCTGCTTCGATCATCTGGGCAGCCATGTTCACACAGTTCAGGCCAGAGCCGCAGACAACGTTGACGGTGACAGCGGGGGTCTCGATGGGCAGGCCGGCTTTCAGAGAAGCCTGGCGTGCAACGTTCTGGCCCAGACCAGCCTGGATAACACAGCCCATGTAAACGTGGTCAACCTGCTCCGGCTTGACATTGGCGCGGTTCAGGGCTTCCTTAATGACGATGGAGCCCAGCTCTGCAGCAGGAACATTGGCCAGGGTGCCGCCGAACTTGCCGATAGCAGTACGGCATGCGGATGCGATAACGATTTTCTTCATAAGAAACAGCCTCCTAAAAATATGAATCTTATTTAGACGGTTGGGAATCCTTTGTATCTTTACAGGCCTTAGCGACCCGACAAAGCACGTTTTTGGGGGTCAAACTTTACCCTCACGGATTTTTTTCTTCAGGGCAGCTTCCACATTGGGGGTAACGAACTTGGAAACATCGTGGTTGTAATGGGCAGCCTCCCGCACAATGGTGGAGGAAAGGTAGCTCCATTTCAGGGACGTTGACAGAAACACGGTTTCGATCCCCGGGCAGAGCGCGTGATTGGTGTGCGCCAGCTGGATCTCGTTTTCAAAATCCGTTACGGCGCGCAGCCCCCGCACCATTACGGTGGCGTGCTGCTGTTGGGCAAAGTTGACTGTCAGGCCGTCAAAGCTCATCACCTTGACATTGGGGATATCCTTGCAGCATTCCCGCAGCATCTCTTCCCTTTCCTTCACGGTAAACAACGGGGTTTTGGCGCTGTTGTTTAGCACGGCAACGATCAGGGTATCAAACATGCGGGAACTGCGTTTGATAATATCCAGGTGGCCGCGTGTAACGGGGTCAAAGCTGCCGGGATACATTGCAATGGGCATAATCTTTAGTTCCTCTGCAGTGCCAAAGCTGTTAAAAATCTAACAGTCCTGGGCGGAAATAAAAGCACCATGCGCGCCGCGCGTTTAATGGGCGGGCCTTAACCCCCGCCGCAGACCGTACCGCCTGCCTGGTGCCGCAAGTGAACTCCGGCTCCTATTTCAGGGTTCCGCTTAGCTCACACTTATAGTTTTACACTTTTGTTAAGCTTTTGTCAATGGCTTATCTGTTAAAAATCCGACAAAAGTTTCTGGACTGTTTCAGTGGAATGTACAAAATCCACCCGATTTGCACGTTTTGGGGGCAAAAAATGAACTTTATTGGTTGACAAGCGTCAATATAATGTTAAAATAATATCAATGGTTGTGGTGCTGTGCCGCCATTCTTCCGGCGGGGCTCCCCCGCTGCGGGCAGCGCGCCACGCCACCGGGCGGCTGATTTTCAGGCATCCGCACTGTGCGTACCGCCAGAGCAGCGTACCGCCCCATAAATATTATATAAATAGGTAAGCAAATCCGCAAAGATTGCATAAGCAGTTTTTGCGGAATGAACAAAGGAGCTGTTTGTAGAAATGGATTTTAACACTGTTTATGCACAGAAACTGACAACGGCCGACCGCGTTGCCGCTTTGGTCAAGGATGACGATTGGGTCGATTACGGCTGGGCCATCGGCACCCCTGTCAGCTTTGACGCTGCTTTGGCCAAGCGCCTGCCGGAGCTGCACGGGATTAAATTCCGCGGCGGCATCCTGTGCCATGTGCCGGAAATCTTCAAGATTGAAAATCAGGCAGAGCACTTCTGCTGGAACAGCTGGCATATGGGCGGCATTGAGCGCAAGGCCGTTGCCGCCGGTTACGCTTACTATTCTCCCCTGCGCTACTCCGAGCTGCCGCGCTACTACCGCGAAAGCCCCGACCCGCTGAACATTGCGGTGTTTGTGGTTGCCCCCATGGATAGCCACGGCTACTTCAACCTCGGCCCCTGCGCCAGCCATCTGGCCGATGCTGCCCGCAAGGCCGACAAGGTGTTTGTGGAAGTGAACAAGAACATGCCGGTCTGCCTGGGCGGCTACGACAACTGCCTGCACATTTCCCAGGTTGACGGCATTATCGAGGGTGACAACCCGCCGATCGACCAGCTGGGCGGCGGCGGTGCCCCCACCGAAGTTGACCAGGCTGTTGCCCGCCTGGTGGTGGACCGCATCCCCAACGGCGCCTGCCTGCAGCTTGGCATCGGCGGCATGCCCAACGCCATCGGCGCCATGATTGCCGAGAGCGACCTGAAAGATTTGGGCGTACATACCGAGATGTATGTGGACTCTTTTGTAGATATGGCAAAGGCTGGCCGCATTACCGGCCGCTGTAAGAACATTGACAACGGCCGCCAGGTCTATGCGTTCGGTGCCGGCACCCAAAAGATGTACGACTACCTGGATAACAATCCGGAGTGTATGTCTGTACCCGTTGATTACACCAACGATGTGCGGGTGATCAGCAGCCTGGATAACTTTATCTCCATCAACAACGCCATTGACGTTGACCTGTATGGCCAGGTGAACGCCGAAAGCAGCGGCACCCGTGCCATTTCCGGTGCAGGCGGTCAGCTGGACTTTGTGCTGGGTGCCTATCTTTCCAAGGGTGGCAAGAGCTTCATCTGCCTGTCCTCCACCTTCTTTAACAAAAAGACCGGCCAAAACGAAAGCCGCATCCGTCCCACGCTGCACCCCGGCAGTGTTGTGACCGATACCCGCGCCAACACCGATTATCTGGTGACCGAGTACGGCGTTGCCCGCCTGAAGGGCCTGACCGCCTGGGAGCGTGCCGAAGCCCTGATCAACATTGCCCACCCAGATTTCCGTGAGCAGCTGATTGCCGACGCCGAAAAGATGGGCCTGTGGCGCAAGAGCAGCAAGCGCTGATCCGTTGTTTTTTATTCTGTTTGTATCCGCCAAAAATTGGCTTGACAAACTGTGTGCCGGTGTGATACAGTAACAATAACGCAGGGCCGCTGACTGACGGAATCTGGTGGGCATGACCACCGGGGAAGCGGGCTATTCCCTGCATTAAGCCGACCGTCTGGGCTGCATACACTGATGTATGGTGTACGCAGCCCTTTATTTTTTGTAAACGGAGGAATGCCACATGCTGAGCGACATTGTAATTGCACAGGCAGCCAAAATGCTGCCCATTGCCAAAGTAGCTGAAAAACTGGGCCTTACGGACGAGGATCTGATTCCTTATGGCCGTTACAAAGCCAAGGTCAACCACAAGTTGATCCACAGTGACCGCCCAGACGGCAAGCTGATCCTGGTGACCGCCATCAGCCCCACCCCTGCTGGCGAGGGAAAAACCACCACCAGTGTTGGCCTGGCGGACGCCCTGAACGCCATGGGTAAAAAGACGATGCTCTGCCTGCGTGAGCCCTCCCTTGGGCCCGTGTTCGGTGTAAAGGGCGGCGCTGCGGGCGGCGGTTACGCCCAGGTTGTGCCCATGGAAGATATCAACCTGCACTTTACCGGCGATATTCACGCCATTGGCACCGCAAACAACCTGTTGGCTGCCATGATCGACAACTCCATCCAGCAGGGCAACCCGCTGAACATTGACCCCCGCCGCATCGCCTGGAAGCGCTGCATGGACATGAATGACCGCCAGCTGCGCTTTATTGTGGACGGCCTGGGCGGCAAGGTGAACGGCACCCCGCGTGAGGACGGCTTTGACATCACCGTTGCCAGCGAGGTCATGGCGATCTTCTGCCTGGCCACCGACCTGGCCGACCTGAAAGACCGCCTGAGCCGCATTGTGTGTGCTTATACTTACGATGGCCAGCCGGTCACTGCGGGGCAGATCGGCGCAGCAGGCGCAATGGCGGCTTTGCTGAAAGATGCCATTGACCCCAACCTGGTCCAGACGCTGGAAAACAACCCCGCCATCATCCACGGCGGTCCCTTTGCCAACATTGCCCACGGCTGCAACAGCGTGACTGCCACCAAACTGAGCCTGAAGCTGGCCGATTACGTTGTGACTGAAGCAGGCTTTGGTGCCGACCTGGGCGCTGAAAAGTTCCTGGATATCAAGTGCCGCATGGCGGACCTGCACCCCTCTGCGGTGGTTCTGGTTGCCACCGTCCGTGCGCTGAAATCCCACGGCGGCGTTACCAAGCCGGATTTGAACAAGCCTAACGTGGAGGCCGTCCGCAAGGGCGCGGCCAACCTGGAGCGCCACATTGACAACATCAAGAACGGCTTTGGCCTGCCCGTCTGCGTTGCCATCAACGCTTTCCCCACCGACACGCCGGAAGAGATGGCCGTAATCGAGGAAGTATGCGCCAAGGCGGGCGTCAAGTGCGCCCTGTCCGAAGTGTTCGCCAAGGGCGGCGAGGGGGGCAAAGCCCTGGCCGAGACCGTTCTTTCCATCATGCCGGAAGCCCCCCAGCCCATCCAGTACACCTACGATCTGGGCGCTTCTCTGCCGGAGAAGATCGAAGCAGTTGCCAAAAAAATCTACCGTGCTAACGGCGTGACCTACACTCCCGCCGCCAAGAAGATGCTGGACGACCTGGCCGCCATGGGCTACGGCGAGCTGCCTGTCTGCATTGCCAAAACGCAGTATTCTTTCAGCGATAACGCCAAGCTGACCGGCGCCCCCACCGGCTTTAAAATGAATGTACGCGAAGTGCGCCTTTCCGCCGGTGCTGGGTTTGTGGTCGTCATCTGCGGCAGCATTATGACGATGCCCGGCCTTCCCAAGCACCCCGCCGCCATGGATATTGATGTGGACGCAGAAGGCCGCATTACCGGGTTGTTCTGATGGCGTTTTATCCCTGAAACAGCTTAAATTTACATAATATGCCAAAAAGCTCCGCAGCAAAGGCAAATGCCCAGCTGCGGAGCTTTTGTTCTGGCTGATTTTTGTTTTTGCAGCACAGTGGCTTATTTTTCGCTCTCCCCTGCCGTATCCTGTTTTTCCATCTCCTCAATATCCGGTGCCTTGCGGCCGCCGGGCATGGTTGCACCAAACGCCGGAACAAACAAGAACTTGCGCACAAAGAAGATGAGCGCAATGGATGCCACGCTGATAAAGTTTTCCACTGCCGATTCATGCCCAACGATCATATGGCGGGCAATGGCATACAGCAGCACTTCCAGCGCACTGCCGGGGCTGTGCTTGGCAAGCATCTTGATGAACTCGATGCCGATGACGATATCCAGCGCGCGCTGCAAAAACAGGCTGATTTCCACTTCATTGGTATCCACCAGCAGACCGGGCAGCATTTTGATCAGCGGCACCACCGCCAGCATCAACGCCACCACAACCAGCAGCGAAATGCCCACTTCCAGCAGGCCGGCCAACTCGGCCAGCTGGTCACGAAAGATGCGTTTCACGCGTTCTTCCCCGTTATGCAGCACCGTGCGGGAAAAATGGGGGTGTTTGTTGTTTGTATTCATGTTTCTACTCCCTTGGGGTGTATCTTAAAAGCTGAAAATACAGCCCGTTTCTCTGTTTTCCGATACACCTGTTTTGCTTGTTGCTTGTATTATAGCAGATAACCGCTGCCGCGTACTGCATAAAATTTTATATCAGGTGTTATGCAAAACGCCCGCCGCACAGCAACGTGCGGCAGGCGCTTTTTTGTCTGCTGTTTATTTTTATGGCAATACCGCATAATTCTAAGTGCCGATACGGCGAGCGAGGTGCGGCAGATGCCAAGCCAAAAGCGCAGATAATACTGGATGTATTATCGAGCATTTTGGCAACGCAGATGCCGTGCCGCAGCTGCCGGAGCGGTGCTTAAGCCGCAAGGCGGGAATTGTGCGGTGTTGCCTTATAATCCGGGCGTATTATCTGCCTCTAAAATGGCGTCGTTTTCTTCTTTATACTTGGCTGCGGTATCGCTGTCCAGCACATACACATTCACGGCAATCACTGCATTATCAACGCTTTCGGAGTAAGTCTCGTAATACAGGTCAATAAATGCGCTCCCCGTCATCATGGCTGTGCCGGTATCTGCCGCATAAGCATAACCGTACACAAACCGGCCGTCTGCGGAGGTAATATACATCAGGCTGCCATAGGGAATCACATTGGGGTTGACCGCCACCGTACCATAGGTCAGCCGCCGCCCCGAAGATCCTTTTGCCGTCGGCGATGCCGAATACCCGGTGGAACGCTGTGCGGTATAAGTCGCCGCAATGCCCTCGCATGGTTTGCCGTCCACGATCTCGGGGCCCACGAAGGAGCTGACAGGTGCCTGCTCGTCATAGTGTTTTATAATGGTGGGCACCATTTCTATCACAGTTTCGCGGTTCGTTTCTGTTGTGTCAGTCAGTTCGCCATCCACATAGGTTTCCCGGTAGCTCACGCTGCACAGGCCGTCGCTGCCCTGCCGGATCAGCTGTTCTTTGCTCTGTTTGCGGTAGAACAGGCTGGTTTCCACATACTGGGTCTCCGTGGGAATCACTTCGTCCTGAGTGTATTCTTCATAGCGCACCCGCTGGATGGTCACCATGGTGTTTTCCTGGGCCGGGGTATCCAGCGCAGGCTCAATCCAGTCATCTGGGCCAAGGGTAATACCGGCTTCCGCCAGAACATCTCCCACGGTGCCGCCGGTCACCACAACCTCCTGCACACCGCCGTCCACCGTGACGGGCACGGTGTAAGCGCGCAGGATGTGGATCTGGTCAAGGCCTGCATCCTCGGTAATTTCCAGCTCGTCCTCGGTATCGGGTGCCGCAATGCCGGCTTGCTGCATCAGCGTTTTGATATCATGCGCCGAGGTGATAGCCATACCCTGTGCACCGTGGGTATCGGTAATTTTAACCACATGCAGCTGGCTGCCGGTGAAGGCCACACAGCCCGCCAGCGCCCCCAGGCTTACCAACAGAGTTCCCCACCGCGGCAACCAAAGCGCGGCACGGCGCCGGATATGCTCTTTTGTTTTTGTTGATAACATAAGTTCCCCTTCCACATCAAGTCCAACCGCCTGAACGGGCAGGCACTATGTTCCTGACTGTAACAGAAAACACGTCATAAAAAATGTCGGCCCAAAATGAGCCGACATAATAAGAATCGGATTGAATAAATCAGCGCTTGCTGAACTGCGGTGCGCGACGAGCGGCTTTGAGACCGTATTTCTTACGTTCCTTCATACGAGGATCGCGGGTCAGGAAGCCAGCCTTCTTCAGGGTGCTGCGCAGCTCGGGGTCGAACTGCAGCAGAGCGCGGGACAGGCCGTGGCGGATAGCGCCAGCCTGGCCGGAAGTGCCGCCGCCGACAACGTTAATCACGATGTCGAACTTGCCATCGGTGTTGGTCAGAGCCAGCGGGCTGCGGACCATCAGCTTCAGGGTTTCCAGGCCGAAGTAATCGTCGATATCACGATTGTTGATGGTAATCTTGCCGGTGCCATTGTAGACGCGGACGCGGGCAACGGAATGCTTACGACGGCCAGTGCCGTAGAAATACTGTTTAGTTTCGTACATCTTCTATTGCCTCCTTATCAAAATTCCACAACTTCGGGCTTCTGGGCAGCATGTGCATGCTCAGCAGTCTTGTAGCAGTGCAGGCGGGTCATAGCCTTAGCGCCCAGGGTGTTGGAAGGAACCATGCCCTTAACAGCGTAGGTCATAGCCTTATCGCTGGCTTCAGCCATCAAGGTCTTATACTGGGTTTCCTTCAGGCCGCCGATCCAGCCAGAATGGGTGCGATGATACTTCTTTTCCAGCTTCTTGCCAGTCAGAACAGCTTCATCGCAGTTAATCACGATGACATGGTCACCGCAGTCAACATTGGGGGTAAAGGTAGTCTTGTTCTTACCACGCAGCAGGACAGCGGCCTGGGCAGCAACGCGGCCGAGCGGTTTGCCGGCAGCATCAATAACATACCACTTGCGGTCGACCATCTCAGCGGGCTTAGCGAGAGTAGTGCTCATGATTTGAATCCTCCATACTTTATAGTGACGCATCCGAATCATTTCGGTTTATTCAAAGCGCAATGCACAGCACGGCACTGCGCTGATTTCGCGCAAGTATGATTTTAGCAAATACGCGCTGTTTCGTCAAGAGATTTTGCAAATAAAATCATTTTATTCTCGCGTAGCTCTTGTTTTCTTGTGTTTTCTCTTGTTTTCTAACGTTTTCGCAAACGGCATTTTACTGTTTTGCCTTTTGCACCTGTTTTTGTGTACCCTGCAGCAAAGTGTTCTGCCCGCTTTGTGCAGTCTGCTGGTTTCCGGTTTTCTCCCCTGCCCTGCTTTGTCAACCAAACTGCGGCGCGGGCGCGGCTTTGTTTTTGCAGCTCCTGTGCGGTGCTTTGATAAAATTCTTCCGATTTGGCTGCGGCTGTTGGCATTGGGCAGCAGGATGTGCTATAATAGCGATGTTTATAGTATCGTCTTAGAGTGTATAAAGGTAAGGTGGAACGGGCATGCAGCGCTTGGAGGGTCTGCTGCGCAAGGCAGTACAGGATTACGAGATGATCGCACCGGGCGACCGGGTATGCGTTGGTGTTTCCGGCGGGAAGGACAGCGTTGCGCTGACCGTGGCGCTGGGACACCTGCGGCGGTATCTCGGCGTTCCGTTTGAGGTCATGGCGGTCACGCTGGACCCGCGCTTTGGCGGGGTGGAAGCCGACTACCAGCCACTTGCGGACCTGTTTGCGCAGGAAGGCATTCCTTACGAAATACGGCGCACGGATATCGGCCCTGTGGTATTTGATTACCGCAAAGAACCGAACCCCTGCGCGCTGTGTGCCAAAATGCGGCGCGGGGCACTGCACGCTGCCGCGCAGGAACTTGGCTGCAACAAAGTGGCGCTGGGGCACCACCTGGATGATGCCGTGGAGACTTTTTACATGAACCTTTGGCGGGAAGGCCGTATTGGGTGTTTTTCGCCCGTGACCTATCTGGACCAGCGCAACATTACGCTGATCCGGCCAATGATCTTTGCCACCGAAAGCGAGGTAAAAAGCGCGGTATACCACGCCGGGCTGCCCATCATCAAAAGCCGCTGCCCGGCTGATGGCGCCACAGTGCGCGAACAGACCAAATTGTTTGTGCAGCAGATGAGCCGGGACGACCCGGCTTTCCGTCAGAAAACACTGCACGCTTTGCAGCAAAGCGGCATTGACGGCTGGCGGCCGCTGCATACCGGGCACACGCGGGGCTAGATTTCCCGTTGTGTTTTGTATCGAAATGGGGTGGATTGCAATGACGAACGAACTGTACGAAAAGCATTGTTGGGCATTGGTTGATCTGGATGCTATGCAGAGCAACCTGGCACTGATCCAAAAGACGGTGGGCGCGCCGGTGTGCTGCGTTGTCAAGGCGGACGCTTACGGCCACGGCGCCGCTGTGGCCGGGCCCTGGCTGGAAGAAAACGGTGCAGCCGCTTTTGCAGTCAGCTGCCTGGCCGAAGCGCGGCACCTGCGCCGCCACGGGATCAGTAAACCCATCTTGATCCTGGGCTACACCGACCCGCTGCAGGTGGATCAGCTGGCGTTCAACTGCATTACCCAGACCGTCTATTCCGAAGAGTATGCCAAGGCGCTTTCCGCTGCCGCCCAAAACGCCGGCGTGGAGGTACACTGCCACTTTAAGGTTGATACCGGTATGGGACGCATTGGGTTCAGCGTGCGTTCTGACTTTGAGGCGGCAATCGCTGCCATGGAGCGCTGCGCCGCCCTGCCCGAGCTGCACTTCAGCGGTATTTTCCAGCATTTTGCCGTGGCAGACAGCACCACGCCGGAAAACGAAGCCTACACCCAAGCCCAGCACGCCCTGTTTGAGCGCACCGTGCAGCGGCTGCAGGCGGACGGCGTTGCCCTGCACACCATCCACTGCGCCAACTCTGCCGCACAAATGCGCTACCCGGAATGGCACCACAGCCTGACCCGCGCAGGCATTATCCTGTATGGGCTGGACCCCAGCCCGGAAGTGCATTTTGACGGTCTGCGCCCCACCATGACGCTGAAAAGTGTTGTGACATTTGTGAAGGACCTTTTACCCGGTGAGAGCGTGAGCTATGGCCGCACCTACACAGCCAACACACCCCGCAAGGTTGCCACCGTATGCGTTGGCTATGCGGACGGCTACCCCCGCGCGCTTTCCGGCAGCAATGGCAACCCCAATGCGGGGGTTATGAGCATCCGCGGAAAGCCCGCCCCGATAATCGGCCGGGTGTGCATGGATCAGACCCTGGTGGATGTGACCGACATCCCCGATGTTAAAATGAATGATGAAGTAACGGTATTCGGCCCTGAAAACGCTGCGATCGGCGCAGATACCGCCGACAGCATTGCAGCTAAGACCGGCACCATCAACTATGAAATTATCTGCGGCATCAGCCGCCGGGTTCCCCGTGTTTACCTGCGGGACGGCGCGCCGGTGCGTATCTGGAACGATTTGGAGGAAACCTGATGGCACGCGACAATATTCGCAACTTTTGTATCATTGCCCACATTGACCACGGCAAGTCCACACTGTCGGACCGTATTCTGGAGCTGACCGACAGCGTGGACAAGCGCACCATGGAGGACCAGATTCTGGACGACATGGAGCTGGAACGCGAGCGCGGCATTACCATCAAAGCCCGCGCCGTTACCATGCACTACCACGCCGATGACGGCAAGGAATACGAGTTCAACCTGATCGACACACCGGGCCACGTTGACTTTCAGTACGAAGTCAGCCGCAGCCTGGCTGCCTGTGAGGGTGCCATCCTGGTGGTGGATGCCAGCCAGGGCGTGGAAGCCCAGACGCTGGCCAACTGCTACCTGGCCATTGACCACAACCTGGAAGTTGTGCCCATCCTGAATAAGATTGACCTGCCCAGCGCTGACCCGGATGCCGCCGCCAAAGAGGTGGAGGATGTCATCGGTCTACCCTGCATGGACGCCCCGCGCGTGAGCGCCAAGATGGGCATCAATATCCGCGAAGTGCTGGAACGCGTGGTGCAGGATGTTCCCGCCCCGCAGGGCGACCCCGATGCCCCACTGAAAGCCCTGATTTTTGACTCCATTTACGACAGCTACAAGGGCGTTATCGTCTATGTGCGCGTGTTTGAAGGCACCGTGCACCCCGGCGATACCATCAAGCTGATGAACACCGGCGCAACCTTCCAGCTGGTGGAAGTGGGCCACATGGGTGCTACTGCCCTGGCCCCCTGCGATAAGCTGGAGGCCGGTGAAGTCGGCTACCTGACGGCCTCCATCAAGACCGTGCGCGATACCCGCGTGGGCGATACCATCACCCTGGCCGAAGCCCCCACGGCGGAAGCTCTGCCCGGTTTCCGCCAGGTAACGCCGATGGTGTTCTGCGGCATTTACCCCGCCGATGGCGCCGACTACCCTGATTTGAAAGATGCGCTGGAAAAGCTGCAGCTGAACGATGCCGCCTTGAGCTTTGAGCCGGAAACCAGTGCGGCCCTGGGCTTCGGCTTCCGCTGCGGGTTCCTTGGGCTGCTGCACATGGAAATCATCACCGAGCGATTGGAGCGCGAATTTGACCTTGACCTGATCACCACCACCCCCGGTGTTCAGTACCGGCTGACCTTGACGGACGGCACGGTGGAAGTGATCGATAACCCCTCCGCCTATCCCGACCCGGCCCGCATTGCCAAGGCGGAAGAACCATTTGTGGATGCCCACATTTACACCCCCAACGATTATGTTGGCCCGCTGATGGACCTGTGCCAGCAAAAGCGCGGCACCCTGATTGCGATGGATTACCTGGATGAGACTCGCGTGGACCTGCATTACCAGATTCCGCTGGGCGAGATTGTTTATGACTTCTTTGACGCCATCAAGAGCCGCAGCCGCGGTTACGCCAGCTATGACTATGCGTGGGAGGGCTGGCACCAGTCCGAGCTGGTCAAGCTAGACTTCCTGCTGAACGGCGAGATCGTGGATGCGCTTTCGATGATCGTATTTGCGGATAACGCTTACGCCAAGGGGCGCCGCATCTGCGAAAAGCTGAAGGAAAACATCCCGCGCGCTTTGTTTGAAATTCCCATTCAGGCGGCTGTGGGCGGCAAGATCATTGCCCGCGAAACAGTCAAGGCCGTGCGCAAGGATGTTTTGGCCAAGTGCTATGGCGGCGATATTACCCGTAAAAAGAAGCTGCTGGAAAAGCAGAAAGCCGGTAAAAAGAAGATGCGCAAACTGGGCAGCGTGACCCTGCCCAGCGAAGCCTTTACCGCCGTGCTGAAGCTGGATTCCGATACCTGATTGACTACAGCACCATAGATAGCAGCACCCGCCGGGGCGGCGCAGCACAACAGCTGCCTGCCCCGGCGGGTTTATTTTTGGCGCGGCGCATTTAGGCCAGTGGCCGAATATAAAACGACCACCCCCTGCCCTGCCGCACAAGGTTTTACCGTGCGGTCGGGGGCAAGGGGTGGTTTTGTGTTATTTCCGTTCAGGCGTTCAGCTTACCGTCGGGCGGCAGCGAACGCGGCAAAAGAGTTCAGCGGATCTCGATGCCCAGCTTAAACTTGAGGTTGCCGAGGATTTTCTTGACAAATCGGTCCACATCGGCAGCTTCCAGGGCTTTGTTTTCCGGTGCAAAGTGCAAGGTGAACGCCATGCTCTTTTTGCCGGCGCCAATGGCTTCGCTGCGGTAGATATCAAACAGCTCCACATCGGCCAGCTGCTTGCAGGCGCGCTTCATTTCGGCAATGATGGTGCCGCAGGGGGTTTCCTCGTCAGCAACCAGAGCCAAGTCACGGGCCACGGTATCGAACTCCGGCAGCGGATGATAACGCAGACCGGCAGGCAGCTGTGCCACCAGCGTCTCGTAATCGATCTCGCCCAGGAAGATCTTCTGGTTGGCGCGGCTGTCACGCGGCAGATCCAGACCGGCCTGCACATCGTTGGCCAGCTTGCCAAAGCTGCCCACACGCACGCCGTTGCACAGGATGTAAGCGGCAATGCCGGGGTGCAGGTAAGGCACATCCTCGGCACGCTCCACCTCAAAGGTTACGCCGAAGGAAGCAGCCAGGTCTTCCAGTGCGCCCTTAACGGCAAAGAAGTCCTCATGCTCACCAAAGGCCACAAAGCCCAGGTGCAGGCGCTCTTCCGGCAGTTCGGTCAGCGGAAGCTGTTTGGGCACATAAATGTTGGAAAGCTCAAACAGACGGCCGGCAGCGTTGCCCTTTTTCAGATTGGTAACCGCCACGTTCAACAGGCTGGGTGCCAGCAGGGAGCGCATGATGGTCAGGTTGGAGGAGATGGGGTTGACAATTCGGATGACATTGCGCTCCGGTGCATCGGGGGCAATGTGCAGGGCATCTAGGTCGGCATCCGCATAGAATGCCAGCGTCATAGCCTCATAGAAGCCCTGTGCGCACATGGCGTTCTTCAGCTTGTCACGGCGGTGCTGGTCAGGGGTCAGACCGCCGGTGGTGACCTGTGCAGCCTTCAGGAAGGTCGGCGTGATATGGTCGTAGCCATATTCACGGATGACTTCTTCTGCCAGATCCGGCTCACCAATTTCGATGTCCTCACGGTAACGCGGAGCAACCACCTGCATGGTATCGCCGTCGGCTTCCATCGTCACTTCAAAGCTGAGCTTTTTCAGGATGGCCAGAATTTCCTCGGTGGGCACGGTAATGCCCAGAATGGCGTTGATCGCGCTGACGCGGGCGGTAAAGTGCTTGCCCTCACGCGGAGCACCGGCAGAGCAGTCAAACTCGGTAGCGGTCACTTCGCCACAGCCCAGCTCCTGGATCAGGTGCAGGGCGCGGGCCATGCCCAGCTCGGTGGTATATTCGCTGATGCCCTTCTCGTAATGGGCGGAAGCATCCGTGTTCTGGCCAAGGCCGCGGGCGGTCTTGCGGATGTTATCGCGGGCAAACTTGGCAGATTCAAACAGCAGCTGGGTAGTTTCCGGCTTGATCTCGCTGTTCAGGCCGCCCATAACACCGGCCAGGGCAACCGGCTTTTCGCCATCGCAGATGACCAGGTTCTGGGGGGTCAGGGTAAACTCCTTGCTGTCCAGCGTGGTGATCTTCTCGCCGTCCTTGGCACGGCGCACAATGATCTGGCAGCTTTCCAGCGTGTCCATATCAAAGGCGTGCATCGGCTGGCCGATTTCCAGCATGACATAGTTGGTGATATCCACCACGTTAGAAATGCTGCGCAGGCCGCACAAGGCCAGCTGGCGGCGCATCCAGCGCGGAGATTCACCGGTGGTGATGTTGCGCACATAGTGGCCCAGGTAGCGCGGGCACAGGTCCGGTGCTTCCACCGTAATGCTCAGGCGCGGGTCCTTGTAATCGCTCACGGTGTAATCGGTGGCAGGCATTTTCAGGGGCTTGTTCAGCACAGCGGCAACTTCGCGTGCAATGCCCAGAACGCTCTGGCAGTCGGCACGGTTGGCGGTGATGGAGATATCAAAGATATAATCATCCAACCCAACAACCTGCTGAATGGGGGTTCCGGGCACGGTATCTTTGGGCAGGTCCAGCAGGCCGTATACCTCAGCGCCGGGGTACAGGTCCTCGTTCAGACCCAGTTCCTCGCCGGAGCAGAGCATACCGTTGGATTCAATGCCCATCAAGGGCTTTGCTTTGATCTTGATGCCTCCGGGCAGCGTGGAGCCGTCCAGAGCAGCGGGGGTGTGCATACCGGCGTACACATTGGCCGCACCGGTGGAGATCTGAATATCATGGCCATAGTCGCCGCAGTCCACCTTACAGATATGCAGGTGGGTGCCCTCCTGGGGCACGCACTCGGTCACAACGCCAACAACAACCTTGCTGATCTCAGCGCCAAGGTCGATGAGTTCTTCTACTTCAAAGCCACAGTCAAATAGTTTGGTTTCCAGCTCCTGGGCGGAAACATCAATATCCACATACTGTTTAAGCCAGCTGAATGGTACTTTCATTGTTGTTCCCCTCCTTAACCCTTGAACTGTTCGAGGAAGCGCAGGTCGTTCTCGAACATCAGGCCGATGTTGTTGATGCCGTACTTAAGCATGGCGATACGCTCGATACCGATACCGAAAGCAAAGCCGGAGTATACCTCAGGGTCAATTCCGCAGTTTTCCAGCACGCTGCGGTGCACAACGCCAGCCCCCAGAACTTCGATCCAGCCGCTGTGCTTGCACAGGGGGCAGCCCTTGCCGTGGCATTCAAAGCAACTTACGTCAACCTCCACACTGGGCTCAGTGAACGGGAAATAGGACGGGCGCAGGCGGGTTTTGACCTCCGGGCCAAACAAAGCCTGCACAAAACGGTCCAGCATGCCCTGCAGGTCGCACAGGGTAATGCCCTTATCCACAACCAGACCTTCCATCTGGTGGAACATCGGGGAGTGGGTTGCGTCAGAGTCAGAGCGGAACACGCGGCCGGGCACCAGAACCTTGATGGGGGGCTTTTCCTTATCCATCACACGGATCTGGCCGCCGCTGGTCTGGGTGCGCAGAACAATGTCATCCGCCACATAGAAAGTATCCTGCATATCGCGGGCCGGGTGGTTTTTGGGTACGTTCAGGCGGGTAAAGTTGTGGTCATCGTCCTCAATTTCGGGGCCTTCGTAAATTTCAAAGCCCATGCCGGCAAACACATCAATGATCTCATTCTTGATCTGGGTGATAGGATGCAGTGCGCCGGTGGCGTGGTGGGTGCCGGGCAGGGTGATATCCACGGCTTCGGCCTTGTTGCGGGCGGCAAGCTCGGCCTTTTCGATCTCGGCGGAAGCAGCCTGATACTGGCCCTCCACCCAGACCTTGAACTCGTTGATGGTTTTACCGGCGGCGGGGCGTTCCTCTTTGGGAACATCGCGCAGGGACTTGGTCAGTCCGGTCACGCTGCCGTTTTTGCTCAGATACTTCTGCCAAAAGGCGGAAAGTTCATCTTTGTTGTGCACTGCTGCAAGGTCGGCTTCCAGCTCGGCGCGCAGTGCGGCGATTTTTTCTTCCATAATGCACCTCTTTGATGATTTACGGGGCGAAGGCTGCTCGCTTTTGCTGCAAAACAAAATAAAAAAGCCCCGTCCCTGAACGGTAAAATCAGGGACGAAGCTGTAACATTCATTTACACTCCGCGGTACCACCCGTGTTCCGCCAAACCATGTCTGGCGGCACTCGATGCTTTGTAACGGGGCAGACCGTCCCGCGCTAATGGCTGCAATGCAGGGTTCACACAGGCCGCTCAGGAGCGAACTTCTGCCAGCAGGCTTTCGGGGCGGCTTACAGCCGATGGCCGCCCTCTCTGTGCTAAGTTTGCAGGCATACTTTCTCCGTCAATGCGTTTAACATAAAGCATTATAGGCCGTTTGGCCTTTTTTGTCAACCCTGGACGCACAGCAAAAAGGGCGCTGCCCCTTGCGGAACAGCGCTCTTTTTTCAAATTATCAAAACCGATCAGTCGTTGCGGCGGGAACGGCCCACGATGCGGACGATATACAGGAAGATGTTGATATAATCCAGGTACAGGCTGAGTGCGCCGATGATGGAGGATTTGTGCAGCATGGAAGCATCGCCGCCATAGTAGGCGTAATAGTACTTCAGCTTCTGGGTGTCATAAGCCGTGAACAGCATAAACACCAGGACCGAAACCGCGCAAAGCACGATATCCATCATACCAAAGCCCGCGCCGGTCAGCATGCCGATCAGGCCGCCCACCAGGCTGGTCAAAATAATGGCAATCAAAGCCCCCATCAGGTTGATACCCCAGCCGCTCAAATCGCGCTGGGTTCGGGCACCGTAAACAGCCATAACGCCAAAGTACACGGTACCAACCAGGAACGCCAGAATCAGCGTGGAAAGATCATAGATGATAAAGTAGGTGCTCAGGTTGATGCCGTTCAGCACCGCATAGGCGAAGAACAGCCCCGTTGCGGTGGTGGGCTGCAGGCGTTCCACCCTAGCGGACAGAACCGCAACCAGCACCAGCTCTGCAATGCTCAGGAGGAATACCAGGCCGGTGCTGAACATCAGCTCAAACAGCGGGGTGGTAACGGTAAGCAATGCCGTTGCAAAGGTAACCAGCAAACCGGCGGCCATCCAGCCGTAGGTGCGGGTCATATACTGGTTTAACGTGCCGAACGGACTTTCGGCATAGGAGATATTATAATATTTCTGGTCCATAAAACAGACCCCTTTCTTTTTGGCTGGTTCTATTATATACTTTGTATTGAGTGAAATGTGTTATCGATATGTGAATTCTCTATTACACTTTTTCGTTCCTGCCCTATTTTAAGGCAATACCGCATAATTCTAAGTGCCGATACGGCGAGCGAGGTGCGGCAGCTGCTAAGCCAAAAGCGCAGATAATACTTTGTGTATTATCGAGCATTTTGGCAACGCAGATGCCGTGCCGCAGCCGCCGGAGCGGTGCTTAAGCCGTTAGGCGGGAATTGTGCGGTGTTGCCTTAACGGAATTCTATCATTTTTGCAAGATAAGGAGCCATGCCTTGCCCAACCCCGATACTTACGGCATTTACCTGCACATCCCTTACTGCCGCAGCAAATGCCGCTATTGTGATTTTTACTCTGCCCCCGGCACGCGCGGGGTGCCGGATGAATATGTAACCGCACTGCTGCGCGAACTTTCCAAAAGCTCCCGCAGGCCGGACACGTTATATTTTGGCGGCGGCACCCCCGCCCTGCTGCGGCCGGACCAGGTGCACCGACTGATCAAAGCCGCCGCCCCGCTGCCGGGTGCGGAGATCACGCTGGAAGCCAACCCCGATGTAGTGACGCCGGAAAATCTGGCTGGTTTTGCAGCCGCCGGGGTAACCCGCATCAGCTTTGGGGTACAGAGCGCAGACGACGCCCAGTTGCGCCGCCTGGGCCGCACCCACACCGCTGCTGCCGCCGCGCAGGCGTTTGCCTGGGCGCGGGAGGCAGGCTTCCGGGAGATCTGTGGGGATATTATGCTGGCGCTGCCCTATTATTCCATCGCGGAGTTTGATAAAACCCTTGCCCTGCTGCAGGCGGGTGGCTGCACCCATATTTCGGCCTACCTGCTCAAGATCGAGCCCGGCACCGCCTTTGGCCGCAACCCGCCGCCGGGCCTGCCGGATGCCGACGCCGCCGCGGAGTTTTACCTGTACGCCGTGCAGCGTCTGGCGCAGGAGGGCTACCGGCAATACGAGATCAGCAACTTTGCCTGCCCCGGCCACGAAGGGCGGCACAATCTGCTGTATTGGAACTGTAAAGATTACTGGGGCATTGGTCCGGCGGCCCACAGCTGCCTGGGCAGTGTGCGCCGCTTTTGGCCCAATGATACCGCTGCTTTTATTGCCGGGACTGTTCAAGAGCAGTACGAAGGCCCCTGCAACGCCGAGGATTACCTGATCATGCAGTTGCGCCTTTGCAGCGGGCTGAATCTGACCGAGTATGCGGCCCGGTACGGCGTTCGGTTCGATGCCGGCCAGATGGCATTTTTGCGCCACTGCGCCGCCAGCGGCTATGCTGTGCTGGATGGCGATACCCTGCGGCTGACGCCGAGTGGCATGATCGTGCAGAATGCCATTCTGGAAGAACTGATTTGATTTTCAAAAATATCCGCCGTCCATATGGGTGCTTTGGGCCACTGGCTGGTCGTGCAGCCCCATCGAAACGCCCAGTGCTTCATCCACGCGGCGCATGTCATCTTCCGGAATGCGCCCGGCGCGCTCCCTCAGGCGGCGTTTATCCAGTGTGCGAATTTGTTCGGTCAGCACAATGCTGTCTTTGGCCAGGCCGCAGCGGTTGGCCCGCACGCCGATATGGGTGGGCAGGCGGTTTTTATCCTGCCTGCTGGTGATGGCGGCAGCGATCACAGTGGGGCTGTGCCGGTTGCCGATATCGTTCTGAATGATAAGTACCGGCCTGACTCCCCCCTGCTCCGACCCAACCACCGGGCTGAGATCTGCGTAAAACACTTCACCTCTGTGCACTTCCATAACAAAACCTCCCTGCTGATACTGCAATGCGTTCTGTTTACAGTATAAGCAGGGAGGCTTTATTTTAATCATGAATCGGTGGGGCAAAAAAGCATTGCGATTCTATCTGGCGGGGAATGCAAGTGGTTGCCATATGCCCAACATGCGGGACAGCAAGCATCGTCCCCTACAAATGATTTGCAGCGTTTGCTGCAATCAGTAAGGTTTCCATGCGCCGGGGAGGGGCCTTGAAATGTACCGCAAACCACACAAATGCTTTGCCGTGCTTTACTGCTTGCGGCAAACCATTTATCACTCCACCCGTTCCAACACCACAAACGCACCGGCAAGGCCGGCCTCATGGGTCAAGCTCAAATGAGCCTGCAAATGGTTCTGCGCTATGAAACGGGCGGCTTTACCGGTAAATTCCAGGTAAGGCGCACCGCTTGGCTGGCGCAGGGCGGCGATTTCCGCCATGGAGAACCCGGAAAGGCCGGTGCCGCAGGCTTTCAAAAATGCTTCTTTTGCAGCAAAGTTGGCCGCGGCGGTTTCCGCCTGCTTCTTGCCCGTATGGGCGACAATGAGCTCCTGCTCCGCCGGGGTATACACATGCTGCAAGAATGCCGGGCGGGCAATGCTCTTTTCAATCCGGCCCACATCACACAGGTCTGTGCCAATGCCGTAAATCACAGCAGGCCCTCCTTTTCCAGCGCGGCCAGCAGGGCAGCTTTCTCGTTGGGCAGGCGGCCCTCCATCACGGCGCGCAGCAAGGTGTTCAGCGCCTTACCCACCGCGGGACCGGGGGCGATGCCTGCATCCATCAGGCTGGCCCCGTTCACGGCAAGCTGGCCTACCGTATAACAGGCGGTAGCCGAAAGTTCCAGCATCCGTCCCTCAAAAGCGCGCACCTGCTGTTCGCGCTGCATCACTCCCGCATTGCGGGCATGGGCGGCAAGATCCGCGAGCTTCAGGCGGCAAAGGCGCTGCAAAAATGCGGCACCATAGCGGTTCAGCATGTTCAGGATGCCGGCATCATCGCTGGGCAGGGCACCATCGTGGATAGCAACCAGCGCGCTGGCGCTTTCCACAAGATAAGTAGGCGCCTTGAGCCGCAGCAGGATGCTGCGCGCCATTTTACTTCCGGCCTGGTTGTGGCCGGGGAAATGCGCCGCGCCGTCCGGGCCGACGGTGCGGCATTCCGGCTTGGCCAGATCATGCAGAAAAACACTCCACCGCAGAATGCGGGCATTTTTATCGTCCATACCCGCCACATCCAGCAGTTCCACCGCCACGGCGGTGTGCTGCCACACATCATAGCAGTGCCAGCGCCCCGGCTGGGTGCAGCCGATGCATGGCTCAATCTCCGGCACCGCCCCGGCAAGAATCCTGCCATAGCGGCTCAGCACTTTGCCCGCAGCGGGGGCGGCCAGCAGCTTATCCAGCTCGGTATAAATGCGCTCGGCGGAAATATTCTGGATGCTCTGCCGCATGTCCAGCGCGGCGCGCTCGGTGGCTTCCTCCAGAGCAAAATCCAGCTGGGCGGCCAGCCGCACCGCGCGCAGGATGCGCAGGGCGTCCTCGGCAAAACGTTCTTCCGGGTCGCCCACGCAGCGCATCAGGCAGGCGTGCAGGTCACTGCGGCCGCCGTACAGGTCGATCAGTCCCTCGCCGGGGGCATAAGCCATGGCGTTGATGGTAAAATCCCGCCGGGCAAGATCCGGCTGCACCTGCGGCACAAACTGCACGGCATCCGGGTGGCGGCTGTCATGGTACTGGCCATCCACACGGTAGGTGGTGATTTCGTAGGGGGTGCCGCCCACGATGACGGCAACGGTGCCGTGCTTTTCCCCCGTTAAGATCTGGCGGTAGGCGGAAAACACCGCCCGCACCTGTTCCGGTCTGGCAGAGGTACATATATCCCAATCGCCGGGGGTACGCCCCAGCAGGCTGTCCCGCACGCAGCCGCCTACGACATAGGCTTCAAACCCGGCGCGGCGCAGTGCCCCCAACAGGCGGGATGCCGCCGCGGGAATGCTAATTTTGATTTGCGGTTCATGGCCAGACAAAGCGGTCACTTCCCCTCTGCAAGTATTTCAGCCGCACGGCGGTTTATCAGCCAAAGTTCCATTCTTCGGCAAGATCTACGCAGCAGGCCACACAATCGCCTTCCTCACGCAGGGCGGCAATCTTAGCTTCAGCTGCTTCGGCATCCGGCATCCAGGTAACAATAAAAAAGTTCTCCGCCGGAACGCCGTAATACACCCAGGTGCCATCGGCACGTACCAGGTCTGCCAGGTGGTCCAGTTCCTCGCCGTCGGTCAGGCCCTGGCCTTCTTCGGCGTAAATCATTTCCGGCTGCACCTGCATGGAATCGATCACGGTAATGCTGCTGTTGATGTAAGTATCGCGGTCGGTGCTCTGGTCGCTGTTTTTCCACGCGGTGGCAAACGCTTTTACAAGCAGCTCCCGCACTTCCAGCATTTTATCGCCTTGCTGATACATGATAACTCTCTGCCTTTCCATTTATAAATATATGAATACAGTATAACACGAAACAGGCCTGTACGCCATAAGAATAGAAAGAATTTTGGCGCGCGCTCCGTAGGGCAATGCCGAGCAGTGCTTTACCCCCGCCGCATATACAAAATCGGGTACGGGCCGCCCTGTTCATCCAGCTCACTGCGGCGGTATACGGCAAAGCCCATGTGCCGGTAAAAACCGGCTGCCGCCGGGTTCTGCTCGTTCACGGTCAGCTCACTCACGCCGTACTGCTCCATGCCAAGGCACAGCAGGCGGGCACCAAGGCCCTGGCCGCGCGCCTCCGGGTCCAGAAAGAGCATTTCCAGCCGGTTCTCCTGCACGCCCATAAAGCCGACCGGTGTGCCGCTTTCATCCTGCGCAACAATCAGGTGTTCCACCCCGCACAGGGCCTGCGGAACATAAGTACGGATAGCGGCAATTTCCGGCGCAGACAAAAACAGGTGGGTTGCCTGCACAGAGCGCTGCCATACCTCCACCAGCTGTTGGACCAGCTGCGGGGGCCGGGCAGAAACTTCGGCTATTTTCACGGTGGTATCCTCTCTTTTGTTTTATGCTCTAAGGCAACACCGCACAATTCCCGCCTTGCGGCTTAAGCACCGCTCCGGCAGCTGCGGCACGGCATCTGCGTTGCCAAAATGCTCGATAATGTCGGGTTGCGGTACCCGCATCGTGCTTCGGGGGCAAAAGCCCCTCGCACTCTGCGACCGCTGCCCCTGCTTCGGTTCGCTGTTTCCGCCACTGGCGGCGCTCACCTTTGCAGCATCCAGTATTATCTGCGCTTTTGGCTTGGCATCTGCCGCACCTCGCTCGCCGTATCGGTACTTAGAATTATGCGGTATTGCCCTAAATCCTGTAATAACAAACAACGGGGAGCTGCCAGGCAGTCCCCCGTTGCTTGTTATTATTTAGTTGAACTTAAAGATTTTTTGCGCCACATGGTAGCCCCACAGGGTGATCTTGTGACCCAGCGTACCGGGCAGGTTGCAGGCACCGGCGACGGAATAGCGGCACTTGTTGTACACGCGCTCATCGTGGTTTTTCAGGTACTGCCACAGCTCGGTCTTTTTTTCAAAAGCCTCCGGGCTGCCATCCATCGTCAGGAACACACTGGAGATCGCCATCATCATGGACAGATAGTTGAACATGTAGGCGCGCAGCTTTTTCTGGCTTTCCGGCAGAGCATACAGATCCACCGCGTCGATCATGATCTTGGTCACGCGCAACTGCTGGTCCACGCGCTTGACCATCACGCTCTCATTCACGCTCTGGTCATCACGGCCAATAAAGTAACGGTACAGGTCAATATCCATATAGTACAGACGCTGGCAGAGCGGCAGCGGCTGGTAGACGAACACGTTATCAACATAGAAGGTATGCTTGGGCAGCTCCAGGCCGCTGTCACGCAGGATCTGGGTGCGGTAGATGACGGTGTGCATCAAAATGTTCTGGCTCGGCGGGAAATGGCCGATCTCATCCCAGGAAAACACACGGTCCTGCGGCAGAATACTCTTGTAGCTGACGGTGTGATGGGTGTTATCCACCACATGCTCGTACACATAGTTGCACATCAACAGGTCCACCGGCTGCTCCATGGCGGCAAAACCGCGCAAGGTCTGCATGACCTTTTGCAGAGCTTCGGCATCCAGCCAGTCGTCAGAGTCCACGACTTTGAAGTACATACCGCTTGCGTTGCGGATGCCCTGGTTGACACCCTCGCCATGGCCACCGTTTTCCTGGTGGATGACCTTGACGATGTTGGGGTATTTTTCAGCATAGGCATCGGCAATTTTGCCGGTGTCGTCCTTGGAGCCGTCATCTACAAGGATGATCTCGGCCTCCTCCCCGGCGGGCAGCAGCGTTTCTACGCAGCGGTCCATATAGGCTGCGGAATTATAACACGGTACGGTAAAGGTGATCAGCTTCATAACAGGCCTCAATTCTTAGGCAACACCGCACAATTCCCGCCTTACGGCTTAAGCACCGCTCCGGCGGCTGCGGCACGGCATCTGCGTTGCCAAAATGCTCGATAAGACATCCAGTATTATCTGCGCTTTTGGCTTAGCATCTGCCGCACCTCGCTCGCCGTATCGGCACTTAGAATTATGCGGTATTGCCCTTATAGTTTCATGCTTATTTGCGGGGTACGGGGCCGGTCTGCTGCACATTTTGCAGCCAGTCCTGCCAGGTGCGGCTGACAAAATCCGCTGTTTGGGTAATCTGCGGCCAGAACTCTGCCATTGGTTCATCATAAATGCCAACGGTGGCAAAACCGGCGGCGCGTGCGGTGGCAATCCCCACGGGGGAATCCTCAAACACGGTTGCCTGCACGGGGTTCTGCACGCCAAAACGGTGCAAAGCATCCAGATATACATCCGGCTTCTTTTTGCCGTCAGGGTTCTTGCAGTCCACCGCAAATTCAAACCAGCACATCAGCCCGTGGGAGGTCAGCGCGGCTTCGATCAGCGGTGTTTCGGTGCCGGATGCCACGCACATGCGCACACCGCGTGCGTGCATGGCTGCCAGCACCTGCTCAACGCCCGGCTTTACGGTGGCTTCCTGCGCATAGCCGTACCGCGCTTCGGCACGGATCAGCTCTGCGCATTCAGGCTCCGTCAGCGGCACGCCAAGCTGCTGCACAAACATCGCGGCGGTTCCTTCCACCGTAAGGGTCATGTTGGCCATGCGTTGTTCATGGGTGATGGTTTTGCCATATTTTGCAAGGATGCGGTCCGTTACATGGTCCCACATGCCGGTGGAGCACAACAGGGTGCCATCCATATCAAAAATTGCGTAAGGGGTCAGTTCCACGGCGTACCTCACAATCGTTTTGGGGTGCAAAATTGTACCCTGCAATAAGCAATACGTTTTAAGGATACTAAATTTTGCAAAAAAAAACAACCCCTCCGGCATAACCATTGCCGGAGGGGCTGCGCACCGGGTGGGTGGCCTGGTGCCTGCTTGCTTGTTTCAAGGTGCAACAAACAGTATTATGGTGAATCAATCATCCATATCTTATTTATGCCCTATTCGTGGTAAATTCCGGTCAGAGCCGCATCCTTCTGCGCACCATTACCGTGTGCGGGTCCAATCGTCGAGAACGATACGGTACCGTCTTAGTACTCCCGGTCGAAGCGGCAGAAGTCATGAACGCCGGAGGGGATCACGTCGTTGTAGACATCTTCCGGCAGGTTATAGGCTTCCTCACTGTCCAGAATACCACGTACCCACTTTGCAAACGAACGAAGGTTCAACATTGCAACCCCATCTCCTTTCTGTCTTTATTATATCCAGCGCAGGGGGATTTTGCAATGCACGCTTTGTACAATCTTACAAAAGTTTTTTGTATATTATAAACTATTTCGTTATTTTGTACATTTTGCAGCTGCACCTGTACGCGTCACGCGGACATTTCGTCTTGGTAGTCCTCCCATGCCTCCTGCATGGTATCGGCGGAAAAAAGGAACTCGCCCGTTGCGGAATAAACTTCAATGTGGCCTGCTACATACCGGAATTGTGCTGTCATGGGAACCCCTGCCTTTCTGCTTTGCTATGGGCAACACCGCACAATTCCCGCCTTGCGGCTTAAGCACCGCTCCGGCGGCTGCGGCACGGCATCTGCGTTGCCAAAATACTCGATAATACACAAAGTATTATCTGCGCTTTTGGCTTAGCAGCTGCCGCACCTCGCTCGCCGTATCGGCACTTAGAATTATGCGGTATTGCCTATGGTTTTATTATAGCAGACATCCAGGGCGATAAACCGGACTTCCAGTCCTCGCAGACGAAAAAGCAGGGTGATAAAGTGTACTTTAAGCCCTTGTGCGGGCCACATAGGCGGCAAAACCGCGCAAAAAGCGCATCATACCCAGCACCCACAGGCACAAAAGGAACCAGAGTGCCGTGTATTTTGGGCACACAAGCCCGGCAAGGTTGCCCCATTCCTGGCTGTAATCCCACACCTCAACATGCAGCAGACGGCGGCAGGCAAGCCCGGTGCCCAGTTCCAGCACCGAAACCCCAACCGCGCCGATCCCCGCCAGCAGCGGGGTAGGCAGTGGCAGGCGGCCGAGGGCATCCAGTGCACAAAGGCAGGCCCCGCCCGCCAAAAACATCGTCCAATGGGTTGTGCCGCGCCAGGCGATCTCCAGCGCAAGGTACGCGGTACCGCCCATGGCAAACAGCACCAGCTGCCCCGGCGCAGCCAGACGGTGGAAACAAACAGACATACAAACGCCCCCTGTACAGTATGGAAGAATGACCCCGTCATCCTTTGCCATAGTATGTGCAGAGGGCGTAGTTTGTAACCATTTTGTAATAAAATTACAGCATTTTATTTGGACAGCTTCTTCAGCAGTTCGCTGCGGGTATCCCACAGGTTCTTGCTCAGGTCAACATAATAGCGGTGCGGGTTTTCAAAGCGCTTTACTTCGTCCCACAGGGTGCCCACCTGGGCTTTGCAGAACTTGCGGATATCAGCCAGGTTGGGGCTGGTGTAAACGCGCTTGCCGTTCTCATAGATCGGGGTGGAAATGCAGCGGGCAGTGCTGTTGACATAGGTGCATTCCTTCCAGGTCTCGATGGGGTCAAACAGGGTAATGCCGTTCTTGGTGTCCACCACTTCGTCTGCCATAGTGATCAGGTCTGCCTGGGCTTTGCCGTCCTCATCATAGATACGCCATACCTTTTTCAGGCAGGGAATGGTCATCTTTTCCACGGATTCGGAGAGCTTCATCTTGGGGGTATAGCTGCCGTCATCCTCTTTCACTGCGGCCAGCTTGTACACGCCGCCAAACACGGGGTCGCTCTTGGCGGTGATCATGTTCTCGCCAATACCAAAGCTGTCCACACGGGCACCCTGCAAAATCAGGTCGCGCACGATGTATTCATCCAGAGAGTTGGAAGCGCAGACGGTGCAGTCCGGGTAACCGGCGGCATCCAGCATCTGGCGGGCCTTTTTGGAAAGGTAGGCAATATCGCCGGAGTCAATGCGCACACCTTTGGGGCGCTTGCCCATCGGCTTCAGCACTTCGTCAAACACCTTGATGGCATCGGGCACGCCATGGCGCAGAACGTTGTAGGTATCCACCAGCAGCACGCAGTTGTCCGGGTACAGCTCGGCATACTTCTTGAATGCGTCATACTCGGTGGGGAACATCTGCACCCAAGAGTGTGCCATAGTGCCGGATGCCGGGATACCGAAGTCACGGGCAGCCATCACGCAGGAGGTGGAACCGCAGCCGCCGATGTAGGAAGCGCGGGCGCCAAAGTAGGCGGCGTCATACCCCTGGGCACGGCGGGCGCCAAACTCCATAACCGGGCGGCCAGCGGCAGCGCGGCAGATGCGGTTTGCCTTGGTGGCAATCAGGCACTGATGGTTAAAGGTGACCAGCAGCAGGGTTTCCAGCAGCTGGCACTCAATAGCCGGGCCTTCTACGGTCACAATGGGCTCCTGCGGGAAGATGGGCATGCCCTCTTCAATCGCCCAGATATTGCAGTGCAGCTTAAAGTTGCGCAGATAGTCCAGGAACTGCTCATTGAAAGCACCGGTGGAGCGCAGATAATTGATGTCTTCCTCGGTAAATTTCAGGCTGTCCACTGCGTTGATGAACTGCTCCAAGCCGGCCATAATGGCGTAACCGCCGCCGTCCGGCACCTTGCGGAAGAACATATCAAAGACGGCAATTTTATCCTTATACCCTTCGTCCAGGTAGCCGGCCGACATGGTAAGCTCATAAAAATCCGTCATGGTTGTCAGGTTGCGTTTTACATCCAACATAGTACAATGTACCCCCTTATGGCTGGCTGGTGCCCGCCATTATTCCTTATTTCAATCGTTCGGTTTATTTTTGCGTTTTGGGGTCGGTTGCTCCACACGGCGCACCGTAAGCAGCATAACATACACCCACAAAACCGCATAGACAACAGCCGCTATGATGCAAAGCACAATAACGACCTTGAAATAAGTGCTTGAAAAGAAAGCCTTTACCTTCGCCATGGTATACAACAGCTCGTTGCGGTCCACGCTGCTGCCGGCCAAAAGGTCCACTGTGCCAACGGTTTCGCCCTGCATGGTAACGGTAACGGTACCCACCACATCGCCCTGCTTGATGGGCGCGGAGAGGTGCTCCGGAACATTGAAGGTCTTTTCCGTCAGCTCTGCCCCGCCCTGCCGCGGCAAAAGGGTCTGCATATCATCCACCGGGTAGATCATTACCGTATCCGTCTGGGAGGAATACACAATAGGCAGCTCGGTGATGGGCTGGGTGGTATCCAGCGCCGCGGTTACGGTAAAGGTGGCGAACGCCCAATCCATCAGCTCGGCGGTTTCGGTCAGCGCCGGGCGCGGGTCTTCGTCCGTTTTGGGACTGTGCAGCACCACGCTGACATAGGTTTCGCCGTCCTGGGTGTGCCAGCCCGCAAAATTCTGCCAGTCATCCAGGCTGCCGGTTTTGCCGCCTTTGGTGTAAGAGCGGTAATAGTTGCTGCTGGGCGAAACCAGCTTATCACTGGTCAGGATGGTATAGGGCGAATCATGCTTGGTGGAGGCCGGCATCTGGTAGCTTTCCTCCCCTGCCGCCTGGGCAAAGGCATCATAGCCCATAGCCACCCGCACCAGCAGGTAGGCATCCCGCGCGGTGGTCACGTTGCCGGGATCCAGCCCGCAGGGGTCAGTAAAGGTAGTGCCGGTGCAGCCGATGCGGGCAGCTTCATCGTTCATCATGGCCACAAAGTTATCAATGCTGCTGCCGCTCATATAGTCTGCCACGATATACGCTGCCTCGTTGGCGCTGGGCAGCAGCATGGCATACAGCAGGCTGCGCAGGGTATGGGTCTCGCCTTTCCAGATATCCGCCGTGGAAGCATTTTTGCCGTACAGGTAATCATAGATATAGCCCGGCGCTGTAATGCTGATGGTATCCAGCTGGTCCTGGTAGCTTTCCAGCATCAGGATCATGGTCATCAGCTTGGTCAGGCTGGCGGCGGCCATGGGGGTTTCGCTGTTTTTTTCATAAACAACCAGCCCCGTATCGGTGTTAGCCACATAGGCTGCCTCTGCGGTAACAGAAAATCCCGGCGTCAGGTTGGGGGCATCGGCGGTTTCCTCCGCTGCGGCGGGCAGGACCAGCAGCACCGCCAGCAGCAGTACCGCAAGGCAGGCAGACAGGAATTGTTTCATGGCATGTCCTTTTTGGTTTGTCGGCCCAACCTGTAAAGTTATGTGTCAATACAGGTTAAACCTTAGTATAGCAAATTCTTTCTGCAAAAAAAAGAGATTATACAAAAAAATCAAAAATAATTTGGGCAGTTTTTTATTGGGAATAAAGATGTCAAGACTAATTCATGGCCCCGGCTGTGGCAAACAGGCGCTCCACTTCGTCCGAAAGGGCTTTGTGCTCCGGTTTGGCCAGGTTGGGGTCCAGGGCCAGCAGGGCTTTGGCTTCCTGCTGGGCAACGGTCAGGGTGCGGGTATCCTGCACAAGGTCCGCCACATGCAGGGTGGGCAGGCCGTGCTGTGCTTCGCCGAAAAAGTCGCCGGGGCCGCGGGTTTCCAGGTCATACTTGGCAACGGCAAAACCATCCGATGTGCGGCACAAAAAGTGCAGCCGCTGGCGTACCGCTTCTCCCTCGTTATCCGAAATCAGGATACAGCAGGAATTCGCCGCACCGCGCCCCACGCGGCCGCGCAGCTGGTGCAGTGCCGAAAGGCCGAACCGCTCTGCATTTTCGATCACCATTACGGTTGCATTGGGCACATCCACACCGACTTCAATCACGGTGGTGCTGACCAGCACATCCAGCTCCCCGGCCTTAAACTGCTGCATCACTTCATCTTTATCTTTCGGCTTCATTTTGCCGTGCAGTAGGCCGATGCGCCGCCCCGGCAGCAGCGGGCAGGCCACCTGCTCGTAATACTGCTTGACGGCTTTCATGCCGGAATCCATTTCGTTTTCCTCAATGGCCGGGCAGACGATATATACCTGATGCCCTGCGGCGATCTGTTTTTCCAGAAAGCCGTACATATCGCGGCGCTTTTTGCCAGTGATGAACCAGGTCTTGATGGGCTTGCGGCCGGGGGGCAGCTCATCCAGGATGGAGATATCCAGATCCCCGTACATCAAAAGCCCCAGAGTACGCGGGATGGGGGTTGCGCTCATGACCAGCAGGTGCGGGTTGTTGGCCTTGCCCGCCAGAATGCCGCGCTGCCTCACGCCAAAGCGGTGCTGTTCGTCCACAATGGCAAGGCCGAGATTTTTGAACACCACGCTGTCCGTCAGCACCGCATGGGTGCCAACCACCAGCCCGGCACGGCCATCCGCAATGGCGGCAAGGGCCACCCGCTTTTCGGCGGCTTTCATGCCACCCACCAGCAAGGTCACGTTGACGCCAAACGGCTCCAGGCGGTCGGCCAGGTTGGCGGCATGCTGGCGGGCCAGAATTTCCGTTGGGGCCAGCATAGCGCTCTGCCAGCCATTTTGCGCGGCAAACCAGATGGCCGCAGCGGCCACCAGCGTTTTGCCGCTGCCCACATCGCCCTGCAGCAGACGGTTCATCGGGGTCTGGCCGCACAGATCATGGCAGATTTCTTCCGCCGAGCGGCGCTGTGCCCCGGTGGGTGCATAGGGCAGGCTGCGCCAGAACGGCGCAAGGTCCAGCTCCCGCATGGGGGCACCGGTAATTTTGCGGCCATGGCCCCGCATCAAAAATATGCCCAGCTGCAGGATATACAATTCTTCAAAGATCAAACGGCGGCGGGCAGCGGCAGCATCTGCCGCGTCCCGCGGGGCATGGATGGCCCGCACAGCGTCCGCTTTGGGCGGCATGCGGTAGCGGGTCAGCAGCTCTGGCGGCAGCGGGTCATCCAGCTGGGCCACATATTCCAGCGCCAGCTGGGCGCAGCGGGTCAGGCGGGCGGCGGGCAGCCCTTCGGTACTTCCGTAAACCGGCAGCAGGGGTGCCGCAGCAACCTGGGCTTCGGTGCGCACAAGCGGGTGCAGGATTTCCCGCCGGGTCATCATGCCGCCAACGCGGCCCTCGAAATAATATTCGGTTCCAGGTTCCAGCTTTTCCGCCGCATAGGGCGCGTTGAACCAGGAAAGCGCCAACATTCCCGTATCGTCCCCTGCCAGCACATGGGAGAGCATCCGCCCGCCTTTAATGCGCCGGTCCGGGTCCCGCTGCAGCACCGTTGCCTTTACGCAGCAGTCCACATCAAACGGCGCTGATACTACCGTGTACGGCTGGGAATAATCAATATACCGCCGCGGATAGTGCAGCAGCAGATCCCGGATGGTATAAATGCCGAGCCTGGCAAACTTTTTGGCGTAAGCCGGGCCAACGCCCTTCAGGTATTGGATGTCGCTGTTGATATCCGGCATGGCTGCACCTCCTTCCGGTAGGGTTATAAACAAAGGACGAACATGCGTTTTGATGCACAAGTTCGTCCTTGAATGGTTTTGTCCGTTATGCCGGGATCATTCCACGCTGAGCATATAGTAGTAAACCGGCTGACCGCCATGGATATGGCTGACCTCCACGCTGGAGCCGCACTTGGACTGCACCAGTTCGGTGGTATGTTCGGCATCTTCCTCGCTGACTTCCGCACCGGAGATCACGGTGATGAACTGGCTGTCCTTTTTCTTCATGGAACGTGCCAGGCGGTAGGTCATCTTGGTAATGTCGCTGCCAGTGGCAACGATCTTACCGTTTTCCAGCGCCATGATCTCACCCTTACGGATGGGGCGGCCGTCAAACTCGCTGTCGCGGGCGGCATAGGTGATCAGGCCGGTAGCAACCTTTTCGGCGGCGGCCATCATGTTGACGGCGTTCTCCTCCGGGGCGGCTTCGGGGTCAAAGTTCAGCATAGCGGTCATGCCCTGGGGCACGGTACGGGTAGGCAGAACCAGGACCTTGCGGTCAGCCAGCTTTTCTGCCTGTTCGGCAGCCATGATGATGTTTTTATTGTTGGGCAGCACCAGAACGGTCTTGGCGGGCACGCTCTGGATGGCAGCCAGGATATCCTCGGTTGCCGGGTTCATGGTCTGGCCGCCGGAAACAACGGCATCCACGCCCAGGTCCTCAAACACGGATTTCAGTCCATCGCCCGCCGCCACGGCAACAAAGCCATAGGCGCGGTCCGGGTCAACTGCAGCGTAAACAAAAGTTTCCTTTGCGCCGGTCTCGGCAGCCTTTTCCTCGGCTTCGGCCTGCTTTTCCAGGCCCTTGGCCTGCTTCTGGCGGGCCAGGAACTGCTCGTGCATGTTCTCGATCTTAAAATTGGTCAGGTAGCCATACTTGATGGCCTCGCTCAGCATCATGCCGGGGTCAGCCGTATGCACATGGCAGTTGGCCACATCGTCATCCTCGATCACAACAACAGAGTCGCCGTTGGATTCCAGGAAAGCGCGCAGGCGGGTGACGCTTGCTCCGGGATCCTTATGGACCAGGAACTGGGTGCAGTAGCCGTTTTTGATATCCTCAACCTTCATCAGGTCGTCGGCAAACACGCCCTTGCCTGCTGCGCTGGAATCCAGCTTCGGCTTGGCGGCAACCTCGGCACCGGCAACGATCTCGCCGCCGTCAAACACCTGCTTCATGCCCTCAAACACCAGCATGATGCCCTGGCCGCCGGCATCCACAACGCCAGCCTTTTTCAGCACAGGCAGCAGGTTGGGGGTGTCCTCCAGAGCTTTCTGGCCAGCTTCGCACACGGTGGCCCACAGCTGCGGCACATCGTCGGTTTCAGCGGCAACGGCAGCCTCGGCAGCCAGGCGGGTAACGGTCAGGATGGTGCCCTCGGTGGGCTTCATGACCGCCTTGTAAGCAGCTTCCACGCCCATCTGCAGGGCTTTGGCCAGGTCAGCGGCCTCGGCATCGGTTTTACCGGCCAGCGCCTTGGAAAAACCGCGGAACAGCAGGCTGGTGATAACGCCGGAGTTGCCGCGCGCACCGCGCAGCATGGCGGAAGCAGCGCTCTTGCTGGCTTCGGCCACCGTGCAGGTATCCGGCATGGCGTTCAGCTCGCTCAAGGCCGCGCCGATCGTCATGCTCATATTGGTACCTGTATCACCATCCGGCACAGGGAAAACGTTCAGCTCGTCCACGCGGGTACGTTGATTTGCAATATTGTTGGCGCCGGAAATGATGGCGTCGCGCAGTGTCTTACCAGTAATCATTCTAACAGTTGCACCTCATTGTAATTTTTGGGGAAACAAGCCGCCGGGGCAAATGCCAACCGGGGCCCCCGCCGCTTTATTCGTCAATGATATCATCAACAAACACATCAATGCGGGCCACTTTCAGGCCGGTTGCATGTTCAACTTCATCTTTAACGCGGTGGGTAATGCTTTGCGTGATGGAAGCGATGTTCAGGCCATACCCCACTTTGATGTGCAGGGTGATGACCAGCCGCCCTTCCTGCTGGCTTACGGTAACGCCTTTTTCGGGCAGGGAGCCGTTGCGCAGCGCTTCGCGCACTGTGCTGGCGGCAGAGCTTTGGCCCATGGCGGCAATACCGTAACAGTTTTTGGCAGCTTCGGCCACAAGGCCGGAGAAGTAATCATTCGTAAGCGAAATATGTCCCAAAGGATTCACTCGTGTGATCATTTGCGTTCCTCCCTATGGAATACAGATGAATTCCCAGCTTCGGGTTTAACCCTTTTGCCGGGTTCCATGTGCGTCAGTTACAGCTAACGCAATTCTATTATACACGATTTGTTTCGGTTTGAACAGAGCTTTTTGTAAAAAGCCCTGCCGAAAAGGGAACAAAATTTGCAGCCTAATTTTTTACATCGGTTTTAACAATCCATTCACAAAGTTATCCCAAACGGCGCGTATACTTAATATTAGTAAGGGTCGTACTTTTAATGCCCGCCCCGGCAGTAGATGCGGGGAGCAGCAAAAGCCGCATACACAGTGCTTTCCCTTTCCATCAAGATAACCTGCAAAGGAGTTATTTTCCGCCATGAATCTGTTGTTCTTTTTAACGCCAAAACAGGACGTTTTATTTATCTATGAAGATTTTACCCTGCGCCAGACCCTTGAAAAATGGTCCAACCAGCGCTTTGCCACCATTCCGGTATTAAAACGCAACGGCGAATACCTGGGTACCATGACCGAGGGCGACATTTTATGGGGCATCAAAAGCATTCACGGGCTGGATATTGACGCCAGCGAGGATATCCCTATCGCCTCTTTCCCCCGCCGCCGGGATTACAAGGCAGTTCCCGTTACCACTGACATGCACGCTTTGCTGAACGCCGCCGTTGACCAGAATTTTGTTCCCGTGGTGGATGACCGCAACGTATTTATCGGCATTGTACGCCGTACCGCAATTTTGCAGCAGGTTGCCAAAGACTATGAGAGCCCAAAGGGCAATGTGTTCCCGGAAACCGCTAAAAGCAAAGCCCGCAAGGAGGCGGCATTTGTGTAAGAATATCCGGTTGTTTGCACCGCATTTTTCATGTGTTTTATTCCACCGTGACCACCGGGGCGCACATTGTATGCCCGCCAACCTGGCGGCATATCAATGCCAACGCAAAGACATCACATATTTTAACAAGTCGTACACACAGCAAACAGCCGCGGGCGAACGATGTTCGCCCTTACCAAGACATTTATATTTTTAACTTTCCTGTTCATCCGCAAACTGTAAACTAAAAGCGCAAAACATCCCCCGCAAGTCAGCGATTGCTGCACCTGCGGGGGATGTTTCAACTTTATTTTTGCAGAACGTTGAAAGTTCTGCGTTTTTTATTTTTTAGTAGAATCAGCCGTCGTCGGTTTCTTCGGCTCGTTTGCGTTCCTGTTCTGCTTTTTCGGTCAGGCGCTTTTTGCGGTGTTTGTGGCCCAGAATGGACAGGATAACCAGCAGCACCGCTGCCACGGCACCGCCGATCAGAATCGGCAGCGGAATGCCGGGCTTTTCTACTGCGGCAAGGGTCGTTTCGTCCGTCATGGCGGTAAACACCAGATAGCTGCCGTCCTCGGTGGTGTCTACTTTGCGCCAGCTGCCGTCAGCATCGCGCAGGTATACCACAGTATTGTCCGAAGGTGCCAGATAATGCAGCACATGGCTGTCGGAGCGATCCTCCGGCAGGGTGATTTCCCAGCATTCCAGCAGCGTTCCCACCGCGCCGGGGCTTTCGCTGGACGGGGTCAGCGTTACTTCCGCCGTGCCAAAAGCGCCCTCTGCCAACAGGATGGGCAGGCCGTTGCGGGTATCGCCGCTCTGCACCACGGAATCCAGCGGGGTGTATACTGCTTCAATCGTCTGGTCAAACACGACATGATCATGGTCAAAGTCCGACCATTCTGCCGTATAGCCGCCCTTGGCAGGCAGCTCCGGCGCATTGGCCATATCAAAGGCCGCACCGTACTCCACCGTAACGGCTGCCACCGTAACCCGGCTGGCGACAAAATTCAGGGTAACATTGCGGAATTCATCCGGCATGCCCTCCTGTGCCGTCAGGTCACAGAATTCCTGGAACGAAAGCGGTTCCGCCTGACCTGCATAACTTACACCGTCAATGCCGCCCAGCGTTTCGCTGACAAAATAGTTACCGCTCTGCTCGGACTCGGAATCCTGAAGCGCGCTGTTCAGGTTGGTGATGGAATTGCTGCTTTCCAGCCCACCGGCAATCGCGCCGACATACTCATCGCCATCCGCCAGCACAAAGCTGCGGCTGCCGGTAATGGTAAAGCCGCTGCCCGCAATGCCGCCGACATAGTTATCACCGCTCAGGCGGCACTTGGCTGCGCTGCGGCGGATGATGGACTTGCTCTGCCCGGCAATACCTCCAACATAATCCGCATCGTCCGATTCCAGATTGCCAAAGTTATAGCTTTGCAGCACCGAGCCCATATCCATGCTGCCAACGATGCCACCGCCGCCTTTTTTCTTGACATTGACAGCCCCCTTATTGATGCAGTCCCGCACCACGATGCGAGTCTTGTAGGTCACATTCAGTGAGCTGCTGCCGCTGGTTTTGGTATCATCTTCGGGGTCCAGGTCGTTTTCACGAGCCATGGCGCCGGTAATGCCGCCTGCATTGATATCGGCGTTTACCTCGCCAAGGTTTATGCAGTTGAACACTTTACCTTCGGTATCGCCGTCGGTATCGCTGTCTGAAACATCTTCAAACAGGTTGTTGTCGTCCTCGCTCTGGTCTGCAGCACCAGCCAGCGTATCGCCAATTTTGTTCAGCTGGCTGCTGATGGCCTGCACATCCTGGATCAAAGCCTGGGTGTGGCTGCCGGTGTTGGTGTTCAGGCTACTGACACCGTCAATGATGGAAGCCAGGCTGCCGTTCAGGCTGCTGCGGGCTGCGGTGATGGAATCGCGGTCGCTCAGCGTAATACTGGGCACCGTCAGGTCAATGTTGCTGTCGATCTGGCCTTCGCCGCCATGGTCGATGGTCGCATCGCCGCCAGCGTCACCGCCGCCTTCCCCGCCAAAATCGAGATCCACATCAAAAGTGGGTTCATTGCGGCGGGGGCGGCCATGTGCTTCGCCCTCGCGGTCGTCCTCGCTCTGCTCTGCGGGCTGGTCGTCAGGCTGGTCCGGCTTCGGAGCAGGCGCCGCAGTCGGATCCGGGTCAGGGGCCGCGGTGGGGGCTTCCGTCACGGCCGGCGCTTGCGTCACAGCCGGCGTTTCGGTGGGTTCCGGGGTTTCCTCCGGTTCTTCGGTCGGCTCCGGGGTGGGCACCAGCTCAATGGTGCCGTTGATGTTGCCATTGCCGGACCCGTTGGCGCTGCCGTTGCCGCTGCCATTGATAGTACCCTGCCCGGTCAGTTTGGTCAGGTTGGTAATGTTGATGGTCTGGGTGCCGATATCAAACCCGTTGACCGTCTTATCGATCAGGGTATCCACGGCTTCGCGCGCGCTGTCCACCCGGCCGGTCAGGTCATTCAGCTGGCTGGTCAGCTCACTGGAAGAAGCCGAGGCATCGTTGGTGGCCTTGTTCATCAGGGCAGAAAGGGTATTCAGTTCGCCCTGCAATTCCTGCAAGGTATCCTGGTTATATTGCAGCACGCTGGAGGGTTCCATCTGGCCCACAATGCCGCCGCCCTCCTTGCGGGCGTTGACGGTGCCATAGTTCACGCAGCCTTCCACATAGCCGGTCTGGCTGCCGGCAATACCGCCGACATTATAGCCAATGTGGCTGTAGCCAATGGTTCCGCGGTTGATGCAGGCGCGCAGCACACCGGCATTGTTGCCCGCAATGCCGCCTGCATCGGTCACATCGTTGGCCTTTTCGGTTTTCAGCACATCGTCCAGGGTCAGGTCATTCAGCTTGACTTCGTTCTGGCTCACGGTGGTATTCACGCTGGCCGCATTGGTGCAGTTGGCAGCCACGCCGTCATTCTGGCCCACAACGCCGCCCACAAAGTGGCTGCCGTACACTGTGCCGCTTACCGTGCAGCCGTTGATGCTGCCCTTGACCGTATTGACACCGGCAATGCCGCCAATCTGGCTGGTGCCGGATACCACGCCGTCAAACGCGCAATTTTCAATCGTACCGGCGTTACTGCCCGCAATGCCGCCCACGCTGGCGCGGGTGCCGCCCGGCTTGATGCGGCCCTTTACCGTCATATCGCGCACCAGGGCCCCCTGCTGCACATAGCGGAATAAGCCCTGCACGCTGCCGTCCTGGCTGAGGGAAAGGCCGGTAATGGCGTGGTTCTGGCCTTCCCATGTGCCGCCAAAGCTGGGGATACCGTTAAAGTCAACGCCGGAAAGGTTAATATCGGCTTCCAGCACAACGGTGCGGTTCTGGCTCCAGCTGTCCAGGCGGCAGTTCTTGGCCAGCTGGATCAGGTCATCCGCACTGGAAAGGTAGACCGTATCTTTTGGGGCCGTATCCTGCACGGTTTCGGTCTGGGCGGTGTCGGCTTCCTCGGCAAACACCTGGGCGGGCAGCATGGCCCCCAGCATACACAGGCAGATACACACAGAGAGGAGTTTTTCCAGCGTGCGTTTTGCTGTATTGCGTTCCATCAGACTTCCTCCCCTTCCGTATAATTTTCTGCCCATTCAGCCGCCGCTTGTTCCTTGCTTTCCGGCAGATAAAAATCAGGCTTTGTTGGTTCTATCGTTGTGCCGCTGGTAACAGAGGCTTTCAACGTACCGTTCAACGTACCCTTGATCTCGGCATCGATCACACCGTTCACATAGCCGCGCACCCGGCCGCTGACGCGCATGTTGCCGCTGGCCGTGCGGTTGACGCGGGACAAATCCACAGGAACTTTTACATCAAAGCTGGTGCGTTCCACAATGGTATCGCCGATGAGCAGGATCTGGGGCAGAACCGCCATAACCAGCACAATGGAAATGACCGTGCCGCGGCCCAGGCAGGTGCCGATGGCAGCGATGACCGGATTGGTGGTCATAACGCCGATCAGCGCACCGGCCACCGCCAGAATGGTGCCGGATGTAAAGATGGTAGGGAACGCTTCGTTCAATGCGGCGATAATTGCCTCTTTGGGTCGCATTTCTTTTTTCAGGTCACTGTAATGGCTGGAAATAACGATAGCATAGTCAATGTTTGCACCCATCTGGATGGAGTTGACAATCAGGTAACCCAGGAAGTACAGCGATTCATGTTGGATGGTCGGCACCGAGAAGTTGATCCAGATACTGCCCTGAATGACAACGATGAGCAGCACCGGCAGACCGGCCGATTTGAAGGTGAACAGCAGGATAATGACAACAAACAAAGCGGACAGCACACTGATCAGCATATTATCCTCGCCAAAGGAGCTGGACAGGTCTTTGACGTTGGTGGAGTTACCGACAATGTAGGTATCGCTGCTGTAATACTTAGCAATCAAGGCGTGCATCGTATTCAGGAAGTCCATGGTCTCGTCACTTTCTTCCGGCAGGTTCAGGTAGACAACCAGGCGGCTGTATTTATCGCTTTGCAGCTGCAGCTGTGCCTTGTTCAGCTGTTCAAACAGGTCATCCAGCGTTTCCTGAATGTCGCCGTCCAGCGTAATGTTGCCGTCTTTCATCTCCCGCTGCAGGAACATGAACATATCAAACAGCGGTACTTTATAATCGCCAAGGCCGCTGATCAACTTGCCGTATTCGTTCTGGTCCACGGCATAGGCGGCGTACAGGGCTTCGGCCACCTCGTAATCCAGCCCGGCCAGTTCCGACATCTGGCGCGGGGTCAGGGCATCGGCCAGTTTGTAGCCATCCATAGCGTCAATGTTGGCCAGGCCCTGGGTGGATTTTACTTCCGCGCAGGAATCCAGGTCCTTGAGCAGCTGGCGTTCGGAATCATAATCCCCTGTCGGCACGATCACCGCCACCATGTTGTTGACACCAAAAGTGTTCTTGATTTTCTGGTGGGCAATCTGGCTTTCACTCTGCTTGGCGGTGACCAGGTCTGTATAGCTGTAGCAGTAGGGGCACTTGTTGGCCAGCACTGCGGTGACTACAACCACAACGGCAAAAATCGGCGGGACAATAAACCGGGTGGCGACATCAAACTTGCCCAGGAAGGTGATCTTGGGGATCAGGTTTTTATGGCGGGTTGCATCGATCTTTTTGCTGAACAGCATCAGCAGGCCGGGCATCAAGGTAAACACCGACAGCAAGCTGAACAGAATAGCCTTGATCAGCACGGTTGCCATATCGCGGCCAATGCCAAAGTGCATGAACGCCAAAGCCCCCAAGCCGGAAATGGTGGTCAGAGAGGAAGAGCTGATTTCGGGGATTGCCTTGGACAATGCCGCGATACAGGCCTCCCGCGTATCCTTGGTTTCGTGCTCATCCGAGAAGCGGTGGCACAGGATGATGGCGTAGTCAATGGCCAGTGCCAGCTGCAGAATAACGGTAACGGAGTTGGAGATAAAGGAAATGGTGCCACACAGGAAGTTGGTGCCCATATTCAGCAAAGCCGCCGCGCCAAAGGTCATAATCAGAACCGGAACCTCGGCATAGGAACGGGACGTAAGGGTAAGCACCAGCACGATGACGATGGCCGCCAGTACCAGAATGACGCTCATCTCGCTTTGCAGGTCTGCGGAGGTATCCACGCCGACTTCGGTATCAATATAGGTATCGTACCCGGCCAGCATATCCCGGATGGTATGCAGCGCATGGACGCTGATATCGTCCGTTGTGGTACCGTCAAACGTTACGCTGAACAGCGCCGAAGCGGATTTGTAGTGGTCCGTGGTATCATCAAAATCCACGCTGGTAACGCCATCAATGCTTTCCAGGTCACTGCAGATATTCTCGGCGGTTTCATATGTAACATTGGAAACCATCACGCGGGCTGTGCCGTATGTAACAAAGTTATCATTCATCACGGTCAGGCCCTGGCGGGTTTCGGTATCCTCCGGCAGGTAGGTAGTAATATCATTTTCCACCTTGACCCAGCCGGTTGCTACAATACTGAAAATTAACGCAAATGCATAAAGCAGAAAGAACAGGTTGCGCTTATCCACAATAAAGGTAGCGATTTTTTCCATACCGCTGCCTTTTGGCTTTTGCTCCTCCATATACACACTCCTTACCTGATTAACCACAGTACCAAAAGCACAAAACCAACAGCACCGTGCATGTTTTACCGGTGCACGGTGTGTGGCTGTGCCTTTCCCGTACTTTTAACACCCAATAATTTTATCGGCACTCTCCTGCCCTATTTTTATATGGAACCGGGCGCAGAGAGCACTTTATTTATATCATTTTTATTATAAGGATTTTTGTGTCAGAAAGAAATGGATATATCTTGAACATTTGTAAAATCACACTGTCAAATTCTCGTTTTTGTACAAAAATGAAACCGTGATTTGTGTATTTCGCGCAAAGGGGATCCAGGTGGCTGACATACAAAAACCGCCCCGCGGTTTACACCACGGGGCGGTTTGGAAAAGATTCAAGTAAGAAGAATTACTTCAGCTCAACCTTAGCGCCGACTTCTTCCAGCTTCTTCTTCATTTCCTCAGCGTCAGCCTTGGAAGCCTGCTCCTTCAGCTTAGCGTTGGCAGTCTCAACGAGCTTCTTAGCTTCCATCAGAGAAGCGCCGGTCAGCTCCTTAACAGCCTTGATGACCTGCATCTTGTTAGCGCCGACATCAGCCAGGATGACATCGAACTCGGTCTTTTCTTCCTCAACAGGAGCAGCAGCGCCAGCAGCAGCCGGAGCGGCAGCAGCAACAGCGGAAACGCCGAACTCTTCGCAAATGGTATCAACGAGCTCTTTCAGCTCGAGAACGGTCATAGTCTTGACAGACTCGACAATGGCAGTGATCTTTTCAGAAGCCATGGTAGTTACCTCCATAATTTTTATAATTGTTTGTGTGCGGCGGTTTTGTTGAGGTTTACGCCGCTTTCCTCATGCTGCAAGATAAATCAGGCAGCGGGGGTTTCTTCCTGCTTGTCGACGATCCCCTGGATCGCAACAGCCAGACCGCCGATGATCCCGTTGAGGGAGCCAGCCAGCATAGAGAGCAGGCCTTCGCGGTTGGGCATGGTGGACAGGCTCTTGACGCCAGCGGCATCCAGCACCTGGCCGTCGCAGAAGCCACCCTTAACAGTGAAGCGCTTGGACTTGTCTGCGTCAGCAACCTTGCACAGGATGCGGGCAGCAGCAGCCGGGTCCTCAGCAGACAGAGCAATTGCGGTATCACCCTTGAAGTACTCAGCAAGAGCTTCGTACTGGGTGCCAGCAACAGCACGACGCAGCATGGTGTTTTTGACAACCATGTACTCAACGCCAGCTTCACGCAGTTCCTTGCGCATCTTGGTATCATCAGCAACGCTGATGCCGTTGTAAGCAACGACAACGCCAGCCAGAGAACCAGCGATCTTGGTGTTCAGTTCTGCAACATAAGCCTTCTTGGCTTCCAGAATCTTTGCACTGGGCATTTGTTTTCACCTCATTCCGCTTGTAAGATATACAGGCAAGCGGCTCTATCAAAAGAAAAAGCCACTTTCCCATTGCCGGGAAAATGGCTTTGAAGCAAATTCAAAACGCACGTTTCTCGGCAGGTGGGTCAAACCCGTTAGGCCCCAAAGGGCGCCTGCTGTCTTAAAAACAGCTTAATTATAATAGCACGGGAATGTGCGTTTGTCAAGCATTTTTTAAGAGAAAATTCTCTTATACACCATACTTGTTGGTGGCAACGCGAACGCCGGGGCCCATGGTGGTGGCGATGGTTGCGCTCTTGAAGTACTGGCCCTTGGCAGCAGCCGGCTTAGCCTTAGCAATGGCTTCCAGGACGGTGTCCAGGTTGACCATCAGCTTTTCAGCGCCAAAAGAAGCCTTGCCAACGGGAACATGGATGATGTTCTGCTTGTCCAGGCGGTACTCGATCTTACCGGCTTTGGCATCGGTAACAGCCTTGCCAACGTCGGGGGTAACGGTGCCAGCCTTCGGGTTCGGCATCAGACCACGAGGTCCGAGGATCTTACCCAAGCGGCCAACGCGGCCCATCATATCCGGGGTGGTAACCAGAACGTCGAAGTCCAGGTAGCCGCCCTGGATCTTGGCGATCAGATCATCATCGCCAACTTCCTGAGCACCGGCAGCCTCAGCAGCCTTAGCAGCATCGCCCTTGCAGATAGCAACAACGCGAACGTTTTTGCCAGTGCCGTTGGGCAGAACAACAGCGCCGCGGACCTGCTGATCAGCATGGCGGCTGTCAACGCCAAGGCGGACATGCAGCTCAACGGTCTCGTCGAACTTGGCCTTAGCGGTCTTGCAGCACAGCTCCAGGGCTTCCTGGGGCTCGTAGGTCTTGGTACGGTCGATCAGCTTAGCGCTGTCGACATAATGTTTACCGTGATTCATTACTTTATTCCTCCATTGTGGTAGTTATCGGATTTATCCTCCCACGCAAAAGAGCTTGATCAGCCCTCGACGGTGACGCCCATGCTGCGGCAGGTGCCCTTGATCATGCTGACGGCAGCTTCCAGAGAAGCAGCGTTCAGGTCAGGCATTTTGGTCTTGGCGATCTCTTCGGCCTGAGCCAGAGTGATGGAGCCAACCTTGTTCTTGTTGGGCACGCCAGAGGCGGTGTCGATGCCAGCGGCCTTCTTGATCAGGACCGGAGCCGGCGGGGTCTTGGTGATGAAGCTGAAGGAACGGTCAGCGTAAACAGTGATGACAACGGGGATGATCATGCCGATCTGGCCCTTGGTACGTTCGTTGAACTCCTTGGTGAACGCCATGATGTTAACGCCCTTCTGGCCCAGAGCAGGACCAACAGGGGGAGCCGGAGTTGCCTTGCCGGCGGGAATTTGCAGCTTAATGTAGCCAGTGATTTTCTGTGCCATGATAAATTGCACCTCCAAAATTTGTGGTGAGTTGCGGCCCGCGGTGCAGGCCTCCCACGAGCATGCGACCCTCGCACGCTCTATAAAAACTGCTCATGCGCAGTTTCTACCGGAATTACTTGCCTGTTGCCAGGCGATTTGCGCTAAGTTCCGCTTACAGAAGTTTGACTTCGTGCAGACCAAGTTCTGCCGGAATTTCGCGGCCAAACATGTTGATCTTGATGCGGACCTTGCGTTCGTCGAGATTGATCTCTTCCACCGTACCGACGGAACCTTCCATTGTGCCGGAAGTGATCTCGACACTGTCGCCCACGGCATAATCGACTTCGGGCGCGGCAACGCCGTTATCAACGCCGAGCTTGGCGACTTCCTCCTCCGAGAGGGGTTCCGGCTTGGAAGCCGGGCCGACAAAACCGGTGCAGCCGCGGGTGTTGCGGACAATGTACCAGGTATTATCGTTCATGACCATTTTGACAAAGACATAGCCGGGGTAGATCTTGCGCTGAACTTCTTTTTCGCCGATCTTATTGCCGGTTTTATCAAACTGATCCTCCATCACGGTCTCGGTGGGGACCTTGACATCGCAGATAAGATCCTGAATGCGGCGGTTTTCCACCATGGTCATCAGATCCGTTGCGACTTTGTTTTCATAGCCGGAATAGGTATGCACAACATACCAATATGCTTGTTCAGCCATAGTTGCCTCCGCTCAAAAGCCGGTTCACGCGCCGATCAGCAGGTGAATGATACCGCCAAACGCCATGTCCAGCAGCACCAGCACAACAGCCGCGATTACCACAACCACAATAACGGTAATGGTGTTGTTGCGGGTGTCTTCCTTGCTGGGCCACACAACCTTTTTCAGCTCGCTTTTGGTATCACGGAAATACTTGGTGATACGGCCAAAAAAGTTCTTGACCTTGGCAGTGAAGGGAACCTTCTTTTTGCCGTCGTTTGCCTTAGCCTTTTTGTCGGCTTTAGCTTCTTCCGGCTTGGCGGCGGTCTGGTTTACCGCTTTGTTATCAGCCATCTTAAAAGCTCCTTCAAACTTACTTTGTTTCGCGGTGAACAGTATGCTTCTTGCAGAAACGGCAATACTTCTTCATCTCAAGACGATCCGGGTTGTTCTTCTTGTTCTTTTCCTTGTTGTAGTTACGCTGCTTGCACTCGGTGCAGGCCAGGGTGATCTTGACAGTCATTCGTTCGGCACCTCCAATTAACGGTTTATACGGGTGCAGCACCGAAGTTAAAGCTTGATGCTTTGCGCTGCGCCCAAAGGCCTCCCTCGTTGTGCAAAGGGTTGCCGCCCTTTGCGCCCGCGGGCCCTGTGCCTAAAAATGGGCACAAAAAAATAGACCCGCAAAAGAGGTATTACTATAATAGCATACCAACCCCCGTGCGTCAAGGGGGGCAGGCAGAAAAAAATCACGTTATCTGCCCAAAAGTTTATCGCCTATTCCAAAGGCGGCATATTCCAGCGGGATATCGATCTCATCCTGCATGGCGAACGAGTAGATGGTCAGCTTTGTTACCGGCACCGGCAAACGCAGGGCAAACGCACGGCGGTACAGCCGCAGCTGCGCGGCATAGCTCTCAATATAATAGGTGGCATTGCGGCTTTTATCGGTTTTATAGTCCAGAATTTCGGCGTGGTCGTCAAACACCAGCACCACATCGGCAATGCCCTGCACCAGCACCGGAGCCTTGGCCGCTCTCCCCTGCCCCGCCGCTTCGGGGACGACTTCTCCGGCCGGCAGCGCGGTAATGAACGGTTCTTCCCGCAGGACCTGGCGGGCAGCGGCAATGCGCTGCCATACCCCGCTGGCAAAAAACGGGCGTACCTGTTCCAGATCCAGCACTTTGGCCAGCTCCGGGTCCAGCAGGTGCAGGTCCAGCTGGCGCTGCACTTCGGCTTCCAGCTCTGGCGGCTGCGGGCCAAAGGGGACGCTCTGCAAAAACGCATGGATGGCCGTGCCGCGTTCCGCCCCGGTCATGCCGGACTTTTGCAAAAAGGCCGGGCGGCGCAGGGTCAGTTCCTGTTTGGTGTGGGTCACGGCGCTGACACTGACTTTAACCGGGATGGTTTCCAGCGCTTTGTTGGGGCTTTGCCATGTAAACGCTTCCAGCAGGCGTTCGGTCAGGGCATCGTCCGGCAGGGCCGGGGCTTCCGGCTCCGCTGCCTGCGCCGCGGGGGGCGGGTCCAGCAGGCGGATGTTCAGCGGCGCTTCCGTTGGGATATGATGGGGCAGCAGTTCGCTGTATTTCCACAGTTCCTCGCTGGCCGGGTGCAGCATAGCTGCCGTCAGCAGCCAGAGCGCCCAGTTCTGTGCCCCCAGCATGGCTTCGGCATCCGTTGCCTCGGCGCTGGCAAACATGGCCGGATTTTTCAATTCACTTTCCGGTCTTTTCAGCGGTACCGTAATGATCAGCGCATCCTGCGCACGGGTCAGCGCCACATATAAAATGCGCATTTCCTCGCTGAGTGTTTCACGTTTGATCGTCTGCGCCACGGCGGTATAAGGCAGCGTTTTGTAGCGGCTGGCACTGCTGCCCGCGCGCAGCATCAGGCCAATGCCCAGCTCCTTATGATACAGCACCGGATAGATGGCATCGCTCTGGTTGAACTTGTGGGAGGTGTTGGCCACAAACACCACCGGGAATTCCAGCCCCTTGGAGCGGTGGACCGTCATAATGGTCACGCAGCCGGGGCGGCTTTGGCCGATGGAAGGCGCCTGCACCCCGCTGCCCGCCTTGGCGGCATCCATTGCGCGCACCAGGGCCGAAAGACCGCGCGCCCCGGCGTTCGCTGCCCACGCGGCAAATGCCAGCAGGTCATCCCGGCAGCGGGCACCATCCGGCATGGCGCCGACCGCCGCCAGGTAACCCGTGCGGGCAAACAGCTCTTCGATCAGCTGCCCCACCGTCAGGGTACGGGCCAGCTCACGGTAAACCTCCATATCCTGCAAAAACGGTGCAAAGCGCGGGTCGCTGCCGTGCAGCACCGCCGCATACAGGCTGCCGCCGCGCACAGCCGCGCGCAGCTGCACCAGATCATCCGGCGTGTAAGGGTACAGCGGACTGAGCAGCACAGCGGAAAGCTCCACATCCTGTGCCGGGTTATCCAGCACACGCAGCAGTGCGGCAAAGGGGCGCACATGAGGGGCGTCCAGCAGGTCAGCCGCCACATCGGCATAAACCGGGATATCCAGCGCGGTCAGGGCAGCTTCATACAGCGCAAAGTCCGAACGGCCGCGCAGCAGAATACAGAAATCGTCATACTGGCAGGGGCGGGTTTTGCCGGGTTCGGCATCCCGCACGGGGTAACCATCCGCCATCATCTGGGCAATGCGTGCAGCAATGGTGCGGGCATCTGCCGCGGTATCGGCTTCGCGGATCACATCCAGCTCGCACAGGCCGGGGTAGGTTTCGTCTTTTCTGCCCACCACAAGGCGCTGGCCATCGCCGTAATCAATGCCGCCGAGCCGCCGGGAGAAAAACGTTTCAAAAAAGTAGTTGATCCCCCGGATTACATCCCGCGCACTGCGAAAGTTGGCATCCAGCGCAATGGTGGCCGGTTCCGGGTAAGGTACCGGGGCATCGGCCGGGTAGGGCTGCCACGCCGTCTGCTTGCCCACAAAGACGGAGGGGTCCGCCTGGCGGAAACGGTAAATGCTCTGCTTGATATCCCCCACAAAAAACAGGTTAGAAGCATCCGGCGCGGCAAGGGCAAAGTAGATGGCATCCTGCAGCGCGTTGGTATCCTGGTATTCGTCCACCAGCACAGCAGAGTACCGCGCGCTGACGGTGCGGCACAGGCTGGTGCGCTCGTGCTCCGGTGTCAGCAGCAGTTCCAGCGTCATGTGCTCCAGGTCTGCATAGTCCAGCACTTTTTCTGCCAGTTTAGCTTCCAGCAGTGTGCGGCGGTACTGCTCCACTGCGCGGACCAGTGCAGCCACAAGCGGGGCGGCGCGGCGGCGGTCTGCCTGATAGTCAGCTGCCGGGCAGAGCAAAAAGTCCGTTCTCAGGGTCGCTATATGTTTTTTGGCGCGGTCCCGCAGCATATTGGCCGACATTGCCGCTATGTTGGATGCGATCCCACCGGGCACCCGCCCGGCTCTGCGCCAGTTATCTGCGTTATCCAGTGCTTCCGGAACGGTGTCCCACGCGCCGTGATCGAGCCGATCCAGCACCAGCAGCATGCGGTCTTCGTCATCCATCAGTACGGCTGTCAGGGCTTTATCCGCCGCCGGGTCCTTCGCTGCAATTTTTTGCGCCGTGCGCAAAAGGCGCAATACGCCCTTGATCCGCGCAGAGGTTTCCCGCAGAACGGCCTGCCCCCACTGGGTCTTTTCCGGTGGGGCATCGCTCTGCCACATTTCAACAAAGCGCTGCAGCGCCTGCGCCGGGTGTGGCAGCGCCTGGGTAAAGTGATACAGTTCCTGCACCGCCCGGCCTGTGGTATCATCCGTCCGGCCGCGGTCATACAGGTCCGCAAAGGCACAGAAGTCAGGATCGGTATATGCCTGTTCCAGCACGGTGGAAAGGGTTTCCTGCTGCAGGCGCACCAGGGTAGCGTCATCCGCAATGGTAAAATCCGGCGGAACATCCAGAGCCGAAAAGTTCTGCTGCACAAAATGCAGGCAGAACGCATCCACTGTGCCGATGGATGCCCGCTGCAGCCGCATCTGCTGGCGGCGCAGGCGCACATCCTGTGGATGCTGGCGAATCTCTGCTGCCAGGCGCTTGGTAATATCCGCCCGCAGCTTGGCCGCTGCCGCATTGGTAAATGTCATGATCAACAGGGAATCTGCATCCACCGGGTGGTCCGGGTCGGTGATCAGCCCCGCCACACGTTCCACCAGCACCCGCGTTTTGCCGGAGCCAGCCGCAGCCGAAACCAACAGGCTGCCGCCGCGGGCCTGAATGGCCGCGGCCTGCGCCGGGGTAAATTGAATTTTCGCTTCCGCCATTGTTGTCTCCTTATCCGGCGTTTTTGCATTTTAAGGTATATCTGAAAGCAGAGAAAATAACGACAATTTTACAAACACAAGACGAATTCCAATGGCAATACCGCATAATTCTAAGTGCCGATACGGCGAGCGAGGTGCGGCAGCTGCTAG
>SAUS01000095.1 GCA_004000625.1 Candidatus Cibiobacter qucibialis
CTGCCGCACCTCGCTCGCCGTATCGGCACTTAGAATTATGCGGTATTGCCCTTATTTCAAAATCGCGGCGCAAGCCGCACATTCAACTCCTAACTTCTACCTCCTACCGCCTAACTGTTTTTCAGGTTTTATCCATAATGCGGATGGCGGCCAAATCTTGTTCAAAGCTCCAGCGGGACGTTTCTTCGCCGCGCAGGCAGGCAAAAAAGTTGGTCAGCTCATCCACATAGGCGTTCTCTACAATGTTGTCGCTGTAGCGGTTGTCATGCTCAAAGCTGGTGTAGGTGTCCACAAACTGTTTGTCACCGTTCTTGAACTCATACAGCGCTTTGGGGTTGCCCTCCCAGAACAGGTGCAGACCATCGCCAAAGCATTCAAAGTTGCGCACCGCCTTGGGGCTTACCACATCTGCTGCCAGCACACCCTGCGCGCCGGAAGCATGGCGCAGCAGCAGGGTAACGCAATCAGGATAGGGCAGCCCAAGGTCGCTGATGCTGTCCTCCTGCACGGTCACATGGGTCACATCGCCAAAGGCATCCAGCAGCCAGGGCAGGTCAATGCCAAAAATCTCGCGCACGCCGCCGGTGCGAGCGTTGCCCACAAAAAAGTTTTTGTAGTTTTCCCACGGGTGCCAATCCGGCAGGTATTGGCCAATATGGTAAATATAATGCACCGGCTTGCCGAATGCAGCCACCTGCTGCTTGATGTACTGAGTTTCGCGCCGGTAAAGCATGGTGGAAGAAAGAAACAGCAGCACGCCTTTTTCTTTCGCTTTTGCCATGTTTTCCTCATAGCCGTCAGCAACCAGATTCAGCTCGGTAAATACCGGCAGGCTGTTGTCCAGCAGCTCGCTGATGATGGCCGCGTGGGTCAGGGGAGCGGTGCAAACAAGGGCGGCGTCCGGGGCTTCGGCGGCAACAGCTTCAGCGATGCTGGGGTAAGCGGCGTCGATCAGGCCAAGGTCGGTGGCTTCCACCCGGCGGGATTCCGCCGTATCGACACCCGCAATGCGGATGCTGGAATCAATGCCTTTGGTCAGGCGGGCACGGCGCTTGCCCATGCTGCCCAGACCAACGATCAGAATTTTCATAGGGAGATGCTCCTTTTGGGGTTAAATTCCGGCACGGGGCCGTCATAAAACGTTTTGGGTTTGGCAAAGTCAAATTGGGCCAGAACCCGGCAGATCTTGCCGCTGGTATCGCCGCCGTTATAGGGGCTTTGTGCGGCGTGTGCCACGGCGGAAAATTCCGGGGTCAGGGCACGGCGCAGGGCGGCCTCGATTGCGGGGGCAGCGGCAGCACAGCACAGCACGTTCTGGCAGATGATGCGCCCGGCCTGGCGGCTGCCGATGTTGACGGTCGGCACACCGAACGTGGGCGTTTCCACCACGCCGGAACTGGAATTGCCCACCACCAGCGCAGCGCACTGCATGGCGGAAAGATACCGCTTGAGCCCCAGGCTGTTGATGAACCCGGCACGCTGCGGGTGGGCGGCGGCAAACGCCTGCATTTTGGCGGTGCACACAGCGCCGCCGGCATCCGCGTTGGAACCGGTGATCAGCCAGAACACGCCGGGAACCGCTTCCATTGCGGCGCACAGGGCATCCGCCTGCGCGGCAGGATCGCCCGCCGCGGCGGAAGTTTCGGGGTGGTAGGTCACGATGGCAAAAGGCTGCATCAGGTCAAAGCCGGTGGAAGCGCACAATTCCTGCAGCGTCATTTTGGGCAGGGTGCGGATGTTTTCATCGCCCAGGCCGCCCACGCAGAACACGGTTTCGGGGGCTTCGCCCATGCGCACCAGCCGGGCCGCGCTTTCGGCACAGCTGGGAAAGTGCAGCGCCGCCATTTTGGTGATGCAGTGGCGGTAGTATTCATCCGCCGCACCAAGGGTTACATCCCCGCCGGAAATATGCGCAATGGGGATATGCCGTGCCGCAGCCGCTGTAGCCACCGCAAAAATTTCAAAGCGGTCGCCCAGAAGCAGCACCGCATCCGGGCGGTGGGCGGCAAAATAGCCGTCAAATACCGTGATGGTGCGTGCAATGGTAAGGGCCACCGGTTCGTTGGGGTTCTCTTCTTCAAAAATCGGCAGGCGGGCCGCAATGGGCAGGCCGTCAGCCTCAATTTCCTGCACCGTATTGCCAAACCGGGCACAGAGATGTGCCCCGGTAACAACCAGCTGTAATTGCAGGTCCTGTGCCGCCGCAACCTTTTGGATAACCGGCCGCAGCAGCCCATATTCCGCACGGGTGGAGGTGATGATGGTGATGTTTTTCATAATCGTTAGAAGTTAGGAGGGAGGAGTTAAGGCAATACCGCATAATTCTAAGTGCCGATACGGCAAGTGAGGTGCGGCAGATGCTAAGCCAAAAGCGCAGATAATACTGGATGCTGCAAAGGTGAGCGCCGCCAGTGGCGGAAACAGCGAACCGAAGCAGGGGCAGCGGTCGCAGAGTGCGAGGGGCTTTTGCCCCCGAAGCACGATGCGGGTACCGCAACCCGACATTATCGAGCATTTTGGCAACGCAGATGCCGTGCCGCAGCCGCCGGAGCGGTGCTTAAGCCGTCAGGCGGGAATTGTGCGGTATTGCCTTAACTTTGTATTGGTTCCCCTGGAGGGGAGCTGGACGCGATGCGGCCTGAGGGGTGGTTCCTTATTGCGTGCATAAAAAATCACGGAATAAACCCTGCCCAATATTGCCGCTTAAAATGCATCAAAGCGGCTAAGAGGGAACCATCCCACGGATATTACGATGAAGTCCCAATTCTATTATTTCTATTCAGAGTTTTTCGCCGAGGCCTTTTTGCAAAAAGGCCGGAGAACCCCCCGTAAAAATCACAGCTCGATCTTTTCGTCTTCGGCAAAGTCGCGCTTGGCGGTCTGGCCAAGGACGGTGTACCACAGCATGGGGGAAATACCATCGCCGGGGCGCTTGGTCAGCAAGTTTTCGGCGGTGAACACTTCGCCTGCCTTGATGGGCCGCGCGGCCACAATGCTCTTGCGGGCAATGGCCTTGTTGGGGGCTTCGCTGGCGGTCAGGTGCTTGTGGCCGTCGCCAAGGGCGGCTTCCACATGGCGCACGGCCTGTACCATGGCCTTGAACTCGGTCGGGTCCAGGCTGGCTTTTTGGTCCGGTCCGGGCCAGGATTTATCCAGCGTAAAGTGCTTTTCAATCATCTGCGCACCAAGTACCGTGGCAGCAACATCGCATTCCCAGCCCGGCGTGTGGTCCGAAAGCCCGACCGGCAGGCCGAACTGGTCAAAAAGCTCCAGCATGGCGGTAAGGTTGGCATCCTCATAGGGCGTCGGGTACTGGGTGTTGCAGTGCAGAATGGTCACTTCCGGGCAGCCGTTGTCGTCCAGGATGCCAAGGGCGTCGGTGATCTCGCTTAAGTTGCACATGCCGGTGGAAAGCAGTGCCGGGGTGTGCAGCTTGCCGATCTCTTCCAGATAGGGCAGGTTGGTGATCTCGCCGGACGGAATTTTAATGAGCGGCATGCCCAGTGTGCCCAAAAACCGCACACTGGGGATATCAAACGGCGCGGAAAGATACTGGATGCCAATGGAATCGCAGTATTCTTTCAGTTCCCGGTGGCCCTCAAACGAAAAATGCAGCTTGCGAATCATCTCCAGCTGGCTTTCGGCGGCATCGGTGGTCTGTTTCTGGTATTCGGCTTTTTCGGCGAACCTGCTCACCACAAGCTCCGGCACAGCGGTCTGGTATTTTACAATATCTGCACCGCATTCCTTAGCCACATAAGCCATCCGCTTGGCGGTTTCCAAATCGCCGTTGTGGTTTACCCCGGCTTCAGCAATGATCGTTACAGGCATAAATTACTCCTTAGTGGAGTTAGGCAGTAGGAGTTAGGAGTTGAAGGTGCGGCTTGCGCCGCAATTTTGAAAACGCAGGAAGCATCCTATTCAAACCGTGCACGCCAGCGCACACCAATAACTCCTAACTCCTAACTCCTCCCTCCTAACTCAGCTCTGTTGTTCCAGCTTTCTTCTCATCTTTTCCAGCTCTTCCATCTGGCCCATGTCCATCCAGGAGCTTTCGTTGATGGGGTAGATGCCTACTTTTTCACCGGCGGCGCGGTAGCGGTCGATCACATCAGGGAAGCCGATCACTTCGCCCATCTTCATCTCTTCCACCACGCGCGGCTCCACAACGTAAACGCCGGTGTTGGTCAAAAAGTTCAGCTCCGGCTTTTCCCGCATGGCGGCAATGCCGCCGTCTTCGCCCAGTTCAACAACACCGTAAGGCACTACATAGTGCTTGAACGCGCATACCATGGTAACCAGGTTGCCGTGGGCTTTGTGGTACTGGTACAGGTCGCCGTAATCCAGGTCCAGTAGGGTATCACAGTTGGTAAAGAAAAACGGGGAATCCATCCGCCCTTTCAGCAGGCAGAGCCCGCCGCCGGTGCCCATGAACACATCTTCGTCAATAAAGTCAACGGTATAGTCTTTTTCCAGGTCGGAAAAGTAGCTCTTGATCATGCCGCGCTTGTAGTTGACAATCATCGTCATATGGCGGCAGCCAAAATCCCGGAAGCGGGAAAAAATCAGCTCGGCAATGGGCTGTTCCCCCACCGGAATCAGCGGCTTGGGCAGAATTTTGGTGTAGGGGTACAGCCGCGTGCCAAGGCCGCCCGCCATCATCACAACGGGGATATCCACCTTTTTGCGGTTGTCCACATCCACGCCGCCCGCAAACACAATATCGGTGATGACGCCGTGCTTGTCCAGAATGGGCAGGGCATCAATGCCAAGGCGCTGCAGCTCGGCGCGGGCGCGGCCGCGCTCGGCCACCGGCAGGCTGTGGGGGTGATAATTGGCAGCCTGGGTCAGCGGGGCGCTGAGCGCGCCGCCGCGCAGGATACACTTGCGGATATCCCCATCTGTCACAACGGCCTTCAGCTTGCCCTCCGGCGCAATAAACAGGATGCGCTGGCCCGTTTCATCCAGCTTTTTCATCGTATCCAGCACCGTGCAGGACTCCGAAATAAAAAGTTCTTCGACTTTCAGGTAAAATACCCCCTTGGAAAGGTAGGAGTTAGGAAGTAGGAGTTAGGAGTTGAAAGTGCGGCTTACGCCGCAAATTTTGAAAAAGGTAAAAGACTTAATATCCAAAATTGCGCGCGGCAGCGCACACCAATAACTCCTAACTTCTAGCTCCTCCCTCCTAACTCAAATTACAGGTTCTTAACTGCCGCGATCACGCGTTCGCAGTCTTGTTCGGTCAGGTTGGTGGAGCAGGGCAGGTTGACGATGTACTTGCGGTAGTCCTGGGCTTTTTCCAGGGCGTACGCTTCGTTTTTGGGGTAGTCGGCCTGCTCGTTGATCAGGGCCCATACCGGGCGGGTCTGGACGCCCTGCTCCTGCAGTTTGGCAATCACGGTATCGCGGTCAAGGCCGGAATCTTTCAGGTACAGGCTGTAGAACCAGTGGTTGGAGCGCACGCCGTCAGATTCCTCTTTGAACGGCAGAATACGAAGGCCGTGTACGCCGTCCAGAGCAGCTTTGTACTGGTCGTAGCGGGCTTTCTTGGTCTCCACAAAGCCCTCCAGCCTTTCCAGCTGGGCAAGGCCCAGGCAGGCCTGCACGTTGGTCATGCGGTAGTTGTAGCCGACTTCATCATGCAGAAATTGCAGCATATCGGCCTTGGCCTGGGTGGAAAGGTGCTTGGCGTGCTCGGCCCAATCGGCGTGGTTGGAAACCACAAAACCGCCTGCGCCGGTGGTCATGATCTTGTTGCCGTTAAAGCTGTAGCAGCCGATATCGCCCATGGTGCCGGCGGCCTTGCCAGCCAGCGGGCCTGCGGTGTAGCGGGTGCCAAGCGCTTCGGTGGCGTCCTCAATCAAAACCAGCTTGTAGCGGCGGGCAATGTCCAGCAGGCGGGGCATATCGGCCATATTGCCAAACACATGCACCACGCCCAGCGCGCGCACGCGGGCACCGGTTTTGTTATTGTACAGCCCGTCCTCTTTCAGGGTGCAGTGGTTGGCACAAAAATCCTCCACGGCGTCCGGGTCAATGCAAAGGGTATCGTTGCAGCCGATGAAGATTGGTTCCGCGCCCACATAGCGGGTCAGCGGGTTGACAGCGGCAATAAAGGTCAGGGTGGGCACAATCACCTCATCCCCGCGGCGGATGCCCGCCGCCATTGCGGCCAGGTGCAGCGAGGAGGTGCCGCTGTTGGCGGCAACAGCGCGCGGCATGCCTACATAAGCAGCCAGTGCTTCCTCAAATTCGCCAACTTTGGCACCGCTGGTGGAAACCCAGCCGGAAGTAATAGCCTCGGCAGCGTAAGCTGCTTCTTTTTCGCCGAAGTTCGGCACGGAAAGCGGGATAAAACCAGACATTTGCAAAATCCCCCGATCAAATTTATAGGTGGGTGTGCCCGACAGAAGAATGGCCAAAGGGCACACAAGGTAAAAACAAAATATATTCTTTTATATTATACGCTATTCTATCTCTTACGGCAAGAAAAACTTGCTGCGGTCAGGGGGCGGTGCTATAATAAACCATATTTCGCGCAATCAACCAGATCAGTAGAAAAAGAGGAGGGAATATGACCAAAAAAGAGGAGTGGCTGGCCGGGACCCGCAGCGCGGTGCCCATTATGCTGGGGTATGTGCCGGTGGGCATTGCCTATGGCGTAATGGCGCGCCAGGCGGGCCTGAACACCTGGCAGACGGTGCTGATGTCCTTGACCGTATACGGCGGTGCCAGCGAGATGATGGCTGCTGGTATGGTGGCGCAGGGCGCTGCTGTGCTGACCATTGTGCTGACAACATTTATCCTGAACCTGCGGCATATCATCATGAGCACCTGCGTGTTCAACCAGATGCAGGGTGGCAGGTTGCCGGTGCGTATGCTGGCCGCTTTTGGCGTTACGGACGAAACCTTTGCCGTGTACACCACCACGGCCAACGCCCCGCGCACGCCGCGGTACTTTTTCTCCATGGCGCTCTGCTCCTATCTTTCCTGGGCGCTGGGCAGCTGGCTGGGGGCCATTGCAACCGGGCTGCTGCCGCCGCTGATCACCGCGGCACTGGGCATTTCGCTGTATGCTATGTTCATTGGCCTGCTGATGCCCGGCCTGCACGGCAACGGCCGCCTGGCCGCGCTGGTTGTGCTGACGGCGCTCTGCAACACTGTGCTGTGCAACGTGGTGCAGCTGGATTCCGGCTGGTCGATGATCCTTTCCACGCTGGGATGCGCGGCGCTGGGGTCATTTTTTGTAACGCCCAATGCGGCAGGTGAGGAGAACAGCCATGCAGAACCGTGATATCTACCTGATGATTTTGGGTATGACTCTGGTGACCTACCTGCCCCGTGTGCTGCCCGCCTTTTTGATGGGCCGCATCAGGCTGAGCGCGCGGATCGAACACTTTTTGCAGCTGATCCCCTATACCGCCATGACGGCGCTGGTGTTTCCCGGTGTGTTTAGCGTGGATGCCAACCCGGTGCTGGGGGTTGTGGGGGCTGCCGTGGCAGGTGGTCTGGCATGGAAAAAGTGTCCCATCATTGTGTGTGTGCTGGCCGCCGTTGCGGTGGAAGCCGTGATGCTGCTGGTGCAGGGCAGCGGGATGCTTTGGAGTGTGGTTGTGGTCGCGGGATGAGGGGAAAAAATAAGGCAGTCGGCCCGGTGCAGGGCGACCAGTTATTGCACACAATTTCTCCCAAGTATTAAATAATAAAGAATAAAGGCAACACCGCACAATTCCCGCCTGACGGCTTAAGCACCGCTCCGGCGGCTGCGGCACGGCATCTGCGTTGCCAAAATGCTCGATAATGTCGGGTTGCGGTACC
>SAUS01000007.1 GCA_004000625.1 Candidatus Cibiobacter qucibialis
GGCATCTGCCGCACCTCGCTCGCCGTATCGGCACTTAGAATTATGCGGTATTGCCTAAAAAGTGAATGGCGGAAATCAAAGTTCGCGGTAGGTGACCTGTTCCATCAGCTGTTGGATGGTTTCCAGGCTGGCAGCCTGAGTACCGGTGCACATTACGCTGGCGGCACCGGCGGCAGTGGAAAGGCGCAGCGTTTCTTCCAGCGTCAGGCCGCGCTCTTCGGCAACAGCCAGGGCGGCGATGACGGCATCCCCGGCACCAACGGTATCCTTGACGGGAACACGCAGGCCGGGCACAAAGATGGTCTGCTCCGGCAGAACATGCAGCATACCGCGGCTGCCCATCGAGACGATGACCTTTTGCACGCCGGTCTGCAACAGCTCACGGGCGGCGGCGGTCAGCTCCTGCTGGCTGTCCAGCGCGCGGCCCATCAGGTGGGAAAGCTCCTCGCTGTTGGGCTTGATGAGGAACGGCTTTGCCTTAACGCCCTCCACCATGCCGGCACCGTCAGAGTCCAGAATGACCTTGGCACCTTTTTCGCGGCAGGCATCGCCCCACACGCGGTAGGTGTCGGCAGGAGCATTCACCGGCAAGCTGCCGGCCAGCACCACGATATCGTCGTGGCGCAGCAGCTTCAGCAGGTGGTCCAGCAGGCTTTGCAGGGTAGCCGGGTCCACGGGAACACCGGGTTCGTTGATCTCGGTGCTGGTGTGGGCGATGGGATCCACCACTTTCAGATTGATGCGGGTGTTGCCCTCAACGGGCAAAAAGTCACAGGTCATGTTCAGGCCGGACAGAGCTTCGGAGATCATCTGCCCGGTGCTGCCGCCCAGAATACCAAGGGCGCGGCTGGTGCTGCCCAGTGCGGCAACTACCTTGGAGACATTGATGCCTTTACCGCCCGGATCGGTGCGGATGGAAGTAATGCGGTTTACGCCGTCCGTGGTAAAGGAAGGAATTTCAACGGTTTTATCCAGTGCCGGGTTCAGGGTGACAGTATAGATCATGAAAATGAGCCTCCTTATGGGGAGAAATGTCAGAATAAGGGCAATGGCAAAGGCAATCGATAATTGTCAATCTTTTATCATTATACGCTGAATTGTGAAATATCGCAAGTAAAAGCGCGAAAATCAGAATAATCTTAACAAACTGTTTACACGGAGGAGAACAACATGGCACAGGGAATGGAACTATTGGATAACGGCACCAAGGTGTTTACCGGGCCGGGGGCGGCCTTTGGCACGGACGCCTTGCTGCTGGCCCGGTTTGCCATGCCGCGCCGCAAAGAAACAGCGCTGGACCTGTGCAGCGGGTGCGGGATCGTATCGCTGGCCTGGCACGATGCCGGGCACCGCGGCCCATGCACAGCGGTGGAGCTGGATGCCGATGCTTCGGTCTTGTGCCGCCGTGCTGTGCAGGAAACGCCGGGTGCAGAGCATATTACCGCTCTTTGCACCGACCTGCGGACGTTCTGCAAAAGCGGCCCGGAACAGGGGAAATATGACTTCGTCGCCTGCAACCCGCCCTATTTTACCGGCGGATATGTCAGCCCGGATGCCCGCCGCGCCACGGCCCGGCATGACGGCAGCTGCACGATGCAGGATGTTGCCGCCTGTGCGGCCCGTGCCCTGCACGATGGCGGCAAGCTGGCCCTATGCCACCGCCCGGAACAGATGGCGGCGGTGTTTGCCGCGCTCTGCGCCGTTGGGCTGGAGCCCAAGCGGGTGGCTCTGGTGCGCAAGGATGAACACAGCAAACCCTGGCTGTTTTTGGTGGAAGCCCAGAAAGGAAGAAAGCCGGGGATCCGGTGGGAGGAGGACGTTTTAACGGGGAATGGGGTTAGGTACGGGAGATGATAGTTAGGAGTTAGGAAGTAGGAGTTATGGCAACACCGCGCTCGCCGTATCGGCACTTAGAATTATGCGGTATTGCCTTAAGAGTTGGCGGCGGAGCGAAGCTGCGACGCGGGGAAAATGAGGAATCGGATTGGGGACGGGTACAAAACGGGATGGAAAAGGTTCCGGGATGCGCAGTGATTCCTTAAGTTCTAAATGGATAGATATAAAAAAACCGCCCGTCACACAAAATGTGACGGGCGGTTGAGTTTTAGGGGTTAGGTATCAGGATCAGCCGAACATGTTGATCAGGATGCCGGCGGCGACAGCGGAACCGATAACACCGGCAACATTGGGACCCATGGCGTGCATGAGCAGGTAGTTGCGGGGGTTGTATTCCTGGCCGACTTTCTGGGAAACACGGGCGGCCATGGGAACAGCGGAAACACCGGCGGAGCCGATCAGCGGGTTAATCTTGCCGTGGGTGACAACGCACATGACCTTGCCCAGCAGAACGCCGCCTGCGGTGCCGACACCGAAAGCAACAATGCCCAGAACAATGATCTCAACGGTCTGGATGTTCAGGAAGGTTGCGGCATTGGTGGTGCAGCCAACGCTGAAGCCCAGGAAGATGGTGATGATGTTCATCAGTTCGTTGCCGGCGGTCTTTTTGATACGCTCAACAACGCCGCATTCCTTCATCAGGTTGCCCAGCATCAGGCAGCCAACCAGGATGGCGGCATCGGGCAGGGTGAGGGAAACGATGATGGTAACAATGATCGGGAAGAGGATCTTCTCAGTCTTGGAAACCTTGCGCGGGCTTTCCATCACGATTTGACGCTCTTTTTCGGTGGTCAGAGCTTTCATGATGGGCGGCTGGATAACAGGCACCAGCGCCATGTAGCAGTACGCGGCAACCGCGATGGAACCCAGCAGGTGCGGGGCCAGGCGGGTGGTGACGAAGATAGCGGTCGGGCCATCGGCACCGCCGATGATGCCGATGGAAGCGGCTTCCTGGTTGGTGAAGCCCAGGATTTTGGCGCCAACGAAGGTGAAGAAGATGCCCAGCTGTGCGGCAGCGCCCAGCAGCAGGCTGGACGGACGTGCAATCAGCGGCTCAAAGTCGGTCATGGTACCGATGCCAAGGAAAATCAGCGGGGGATAGATACCCAGCTTGACGCCTAAGTAAATATAGTCCGCCATGCCGCCGGATGTACCCAGCAGTTCCCAGTTGATGTGCTGCGTTTCGTTGATGAAGATGTCCATATGGAAGATGCCGTCCAACGGCAGGTTGGTCATCAGCATGCCGAAGCCGATGGGTAGCAGCAGCAAAGGCTCAAACTGGTGGACAATGGCCAGGTACAGCAGCACGCAGGCCACGCCGATCATGACGGCATACTTCCAGCCGCCCTCGGCAAAGAAGATCTGCGCCCAACCGGAGTTGGCAAAGATCTCAGCGATGTTGGTAAAAATTGCTCCCATTGTTTCGTCCCCTTTCCATCACATAAACGGCGTGGTGTTCTGGGTAACGCCGGCGTCGCCCCAGGCGCCGCGGCGGGAACCAGTAGCCGTCTTTTTCTGAACGCGGTGAATGCCGCGGATGGTCAGGTTTTCACCCAGAGAGGCAACGGCTGCAGCAATGGCAGCAACGATCTCGCCGGGGATGGAGCCGTCAGCAGCGGGTGCTGCGGGGGTGGCAGGAGCAGCCTTGGCGATGTTCTGTGCGGCCGGTGCAGCGGGCGCTGCAGGGGCGGCAGGTGCCTTGGGGGCGGCTTTGGTGCCATTCTTTTTGTTCTTGATGGCGTCAAAAATCTTGCCTTCCACAGTGATAATGAGGCAAAGCGCAACCAGCATGGCGAACACCAGCGTGATGCTGGTCAGAACCACAGTGCCGTCAGCGGCCTCAAGGGCGAGCAGAGCGATAGAATTGCTCATTGGGCAGTATCCTCCTTTAGCTTGCGGTGCACAGCACCGTTGATTTTCCCCCGTACACGGTACAAAAACCGAGCCGGGCAAATTTTACCCAAGTATGGTTTTATTATAACACAGCGGCTCAATTTTTGGTAGCGGGTTTTGAAAAAATGTGACAAAAATATTGTGAAACCGTGTCTTTACGATGAAAAATGTAAATTTGCGCGCAAAACACCATGCAGAATAAAGTTGACAGCCGGGCAGAAAATGCAGGTTGCACAAATAAGTGGAAGAACAAAACGGGGAACGCTGTGCAAACTGCACATTTTGACAAAAAATGAAAAGTTTTGCTTGACGGCGGGGCTTGCCGGGGTTACAATGTGGGCAAATCAAAACCACGGCAATGGCGCCGGGCAGGTACATCCTGCCCGGCGCTTTTGTTATTTAAGCATCTGGCTTAATGCGGCTTAATGCGGCAAGAAAAAATAGAGGAAGCGCCGTGGTTTGATCTTGAGAGGAGTGGTTTGAATATGTACAACTCATCAACCGTCATCTGGGTGCTGGTTGCGGCATTCCTGGTGTACTTTATGCAAGCAGGCTTTGCTTTGTGCGAAGCTGGCCTGACCCGTGCAAAGAACACCGGCAACATCCTGATGAAAAACATGATGGACTTCTGCATCGGCACACCGTGCTTCTGGCTGGTCGGTTTCGGCATCATGTTTGCAGGTTCCGGCCCGCTCATCGGCGGCTTTGCCCCCTTTATGAGCGGTGACTACAGCGCCATCCTGCCGGAGGGCGTGCCCCTTTGGGTTTATGCCGTGTTCCAGACCGTGTTCTGTGCAACGGCAGCAACCATTGTTTCCGGCTCCATGGCAGAGCGTACCAAGTTCAGCGCTTACTGCTGCTACTCGGCCGCTATCAGCCTGATCGTTTACCCCATCTCCGGCCACTGGATCTGGGGCGGCGGCTGGCTGGCACAGCTGGGCTTCCATGATTTTGCCGGTTCCACCGCAGTTCACTTTGTTGGCGGCGTTACCGCCTGCCTGGGCGCCTGGATGCTTGGCCCCCGTATTGGTAAGTACGGCAAGGACGGCAAGGCCCGCGCAATCCCCGGCCATAACCTGACCGCCATGGCTTTGGGCGTGTTTATCCTGTGGTTCTGCTGGTTCGGGTTCAACGGTGGCTCCACCGTGGCAATGGCAAGCGATGACGCCATGGTTTCCGCTGGTCTGGTCTGCTTCAATACCAACTTGGCCGCTGCGCTGGCTACCGTTGCTGCGCTGATCACCAGCTGGGTACGTTACGGCAAGCCTGATGTCTCCCTTACCTTTAACGGTGCTCTGGCCGGTCTGGTTGCCATTACCGCAGGCTGCGATATGGTTGATCCGTTCGGCGCTGCCATCATCGGCATCGTTGCCGGTGTGCTCTGCATCTTCTCCGTTGAATTTTTTGATAATGTTGTCAAGATCGATGACCCTGTCGGCGCTGTTTCCGTGCACTGCATGAACGGCATGTGGGGCACCATTGCAACCGGCCTGTTCTCCACCAGTGAGGGCCTGCTGTACGGCCATGGCTTCCGTTTCTTTGGCGTTCAGGTTTTGGGCGTTATCTGCGTGGCTGCCTGGGTGATGGTTTCCATGACCGTCATCTTTACCATCATCAAAAAGACAATCGGCCTGCGTGTGACCGAAAAAGAAGAAATCGACGGCCTGGATATCCACGAGCACGGCCTGACTTCCGCTTACTCCGGCTTCTCCATCTCTGACCCGACTTACGCTGAGATGAGCGTGAACGAGAACACCGACCTGGGCGAAGACGACATCACCAAGGCCAGCGAAGCCAAAATCAATGCTGCCGTCAAGGTCGTCAAGGAAGAACCCCTGCCCGCTGAGCTGAATTCCGGCATGCACAAGGTCGTTATGATCGTGCAGCTGGCCAAGTTTGAAGCTTTGAAAGTTGCCATGAACGCTGTCGGCGTGACCGGCATGACTGTTACCCAGGTTATGGGCTGCGGCCTGCAGAAAGGCAGCGGCGAGAAATACCGTGGTGCTGAGGTCGACGCAACCCTGATTCCCAAGGTCAAGGTTGAAGTTGTTGTCAGCAAGATCCCGGTAGACAAGATCATCGACACCGCCACCAAGGTTCTGTACACCGGCCATATCGGTGATGGCAAGATCTTTGTTTACAATGTGGCCAAGGTGGTCAAGGTCCGCACCGGCGAAGTAAACTACGCCGCTTTGCAGGACGTTGAATAAATATCTACCTATTATATAGGCAGTTGGCAAGCAGCTGCCTGTATCGGGTGACGAAAGCCTTCAATATCTTCCCATAATATAGAAGTCCGGCGCTCTGTATGTGCAGCAGAGCGCCGGACTTTTTGCTATGTCTATTATGATTTGTGTTTCAGCATCTGTACCTTGAAGGCAATGATTTTATTGCCGTACTTGCTGGTGAAAATGGCACCGACGATCAGCATGCCCAGTCCAATGCCCAGGCAGGCACCCTGGATGGCCTGCAGCACGGGCGAACCGGAAAAATCAAAGTGGTCCATGACCAGGTAGATCAGGACGGTGGCAATCGAGATCAGGTACATGTAATGGAACCGGTGGGTCACTTTTTCCATCACGTCATTGCTGTAGTCCGCAACCTTGCGGGCGGTCTCTTCGGTGGCACTTTTGGTTTCGGGGGTGTTCATTGCATCAGGCTTCCTTTCTCCGTCTAACAGTTCACGCAGCTCCACGCCGTAAAAATCGGCAAGCTGAATGAGGGTGGGGAGGTCGGGTAGGTTGACACCGTTTTCCCAGCGGGAAACACTGCGGTTGGTCACGCACATGATTTCAGCCAGGTTTTCCTGGGTGAGCTGGCGCTCCTGGCGGAGCTGCTTCAAGAAAGTGCCGATTTTCTGTTGATCGATTTTCTGTTGATCCATTGGATTCATCCTCCCTATAGCTGCATGATACCACAGCCGAAGCAAAAAACACCACGACACAGTGCGGGAACCGGGGCAAAAGCGGCCGGACATGGGGCGTCGGGTTGGGAAGAGTATAGCATAAATGGGGGAAAGATTGAAGTTAGGAGGGAAAACAGTTAGAAGTTAGGAAGTAGGAGTTAGGAGTTGAATGGGGGGCGGGGCGAGTGGCAAATAAAAGAGCCCGGCGCGGGGCCGGGCGGGATAAGAGGGGGTTAAACGTTGAGTTTGACGGTGTGCTTATAGACGAAGGCAGCGGCGAGGGCACTGAGAAGCTCGGTGACCCAGAAGGCGTGCCACACGCCGACGGGGCCAAACAGGCGGCAGAAAATCCACGCAGCGGGGATCATGATGATGATGTAACGGCACAGCGAGATGATGAGGGACTGGGTGCCCTTGCCCAGTGCTTCCAGCGAGCCGGAGGCCGTGACCGAGAGAGTGGATACCAGGAAGCCCGCGCTGATAATGCGCAAAGCAACCTGACCGGCGGCGATGGTATCGGCGTTGGTGGTGAACATGCCGATCAAAGCGGGACTGCCCACCAGGCAGATGATGGTGCCGGCGGCCATGATGGCGGCGTTCATACCCATGGCAAGGTTATAGATCTTTTTCACGCGGGCATGCTCCCCGGCGCCGTAATTATAGCTGATGAGGGGGCGCATGCCCTGCACAATGCCGCCCGCGGGCAGGTACAGGAAGGTTTGCAGCTTATAATAAATACCCAGAATGACCACATACCCCTGTGAGTAAGCGGCCAGCAGAGAGTTGAGGAAAGAAACCAACACCGAGGGCAGCGCCAGGTTGAGAATGGCGGGAACGCCGATGGAGTAAAGCTTGGCATCCAACCGCCAGTCCGGCTTGATGCAGCTCAGCCGCAGCTGCACGGGAAAACGGTGGGTGCAGTAAATAATAAGGTAGACGCTTAAGGTGACGCACTGTCCGATGCCGGTTGCCAACGCCGCGCCGGAGATACCCAGCATGGGAAAAGGCCCAAGGCCGAAGATGAGCACGGGGTCCAGAATGATGTTGGTGATGGAACCGCACAGCAGGGCGGCCATCGTTTCGTTCATGCGGCCAACGGCCTGGAACAGCTTTTCAAAGCAAAGTTCCGCCATGATGACCGGGGCAAAGAAGAACGCAATGCTGGAATACCGCACGCCGAGGGCAATGACGGCTTCATCGCCAGTGAAAAGCCGCAGAAAGCCGGGCATCATGGCGATGCAGACAACGGCAGCAATCAGGCCGTGCAGGATGGAAAAGACCAGGCCGTGGGTGGCGGCGGTATCGGCACAGCAGCGGTCCCCCGCGCCGGAATACAGCGCGATCAGGGCGTTGATGCCGACGCCGAAGCCAATGGCAATGGCGTTGATCATGTTCTGCACCGGGTACACCAGCGAAAGCGCCGTCATGGCCTGCTCACTGATCTGGGCAACAAAAAAACTGTCCACAATGTTGTACAGCGCGTTCACTGTCATGGAAAGCACCATGGGCAGCGCCATGGAAACCAGCAGCGGGAAAATAGGCCGCTCTTTCATAAACGTATCGTTCACGGGTAAAGCATAGCTCCTTTTTAGTTGGAATGCAGTGGAAATGGCGGGCAAAAACGGCACAAAAAAACCACACAACCACGCGTTAGCGCGGTTGTGTGGCGAAAAGTAGCAGTGCTGTAAAAATCCACACCGGGTTTTAGTAGGTATAGAATAGCATACACGGTGCGGGGTGTCAAGGGACGAGGCGGAATGTTTTTGCGCCAGGGGCTTTGCAGGCGGGCGGGGGCGTGGTATAATCAAAATGTTCCAACATTATTATGGCAATACCGCATAATTCTAAGTGCCGATATGGCGAGCGAGGTGCGGCAGCTGCTAAGCCAAAAGCGCAGATAATACTGGATGCTGCAAAGGTGAGCGCCGCCAGTGGCGGAAACAGCGAACCGAAGCAGGGGCAGCGGTCGCAGAGTGCGAGGGGCTTTTGCCCCCGAAGCACGATGCGGGTACCGCAACCCGACATTATCGAGCATTTTGGCAACGCAGATGCCGTGCCGCAGCCGCCGGAGCGGTGCTTGAGCCGTTAGGCGGGAATTGTGCGGTATTGCCTTATATTATAGGAGTGAAAAACGATGAGCAACACCGCACTGCATACCGATAAAGCCCCCGCCGCCATCGGCCCGTATTCCCAGGGCATCCAGGCAGACAACACCATTTACGTTTCCGGCCAGATCCCCATTGACCCGGCTACCGGCGAATTTGCCGGGCAGGACATCAAGATCCAGACGCGCCAGAGCCTGACCAATATTTCCAACATTCTGGCCGCTGCAGGCGCAAGCATGGCTGATGTGGTAAAAACCACGGTGCTGCTGAACGATATTGCAGACTTTGCCGCCATGAACGAGGTGTACGCTGAGTTCTTTACCGAGCCGTACCCCGCCCGTGCCGCTTTCCAGGCAGCAGGCATCCCCAAAGGCGCACTGGTAGAGATCGAGTGCGTGGCCGTGAAGGGCTGATAACGAACCCGAAGCGACAAAATGCGCCCCTGCGAAAAAAACTGTGGGGAAATTTACGCTTTTGTATTGACAACAGCGTTTGTGCTGTGGTATAGTATTTGAGGTAAAAAAAGCAGCGTCCGGCAGTGTGCCGTCGTTCACCTTGCGGGCCAAAGGGCTCCGGGTCATACAAAGATCACGCAATGATTGCGTGCCAACTTCGTATTCAGGCGGCTGCTTTTAGGGGCAGCCGCTTTTTCATTTCAATCTTTCAAGACTTGTAACGGAGGTGTATTCCAATCGCGAGCAACAGCAATTCCAAGGAACTGGAAATCAATGAGCAGATCCGTGATAAGGAAGTCCGCCTGATTGGCGCGGACGGCCAGCAGAAGGGCGTTATGAGCCCCCGCGATGCGCTGAAAATGGCGCAGGCGCTGGATCTGGACCTGGTCAAGGTGGCTCCCCAGGCCAAGCCCCCTGTCTGCAAAATTCTCGATTACGGCAAGTACCGTTTTGAGATGCAGAAAAAGGAAAAGGAAGCCAAGAAAAACCAGAAAGTGATCGAGCTGAAGGAGATCCGCCTTTCGCTCAACATTGATACCAACGACTTTAACACCAAGGTCAACCAGGCCGCAAAGTTCTTGCAGCAGGGCCACAAGGTAAAGGTTTCCATCCGGTTCCGCGGCCGCGAAATGGCGCACACCAGTCTGGGTATTGATGTGGAGCAGCGCTTTGCACAGGCGCTGGAAGGCAAGGCTGTGGTTGATAAGCAGCCTAAGCTGGAAGGCCGCAGCATGATGATGTTCCTGTCCCCCAGCCCGACCAAGTAAATACTCTATCTTACGGAGGAAAAGAAAATGGCTAAAATGAAACTTAAGACCTGCTCCGGTGCCAAAAAGCGCTTTAAGATGACTGCTTCCGGCAAGATCAAGCGCAACGCTTCCAAGCGCCGTCACATCCTGACCAAGAAGACCACCAAGCTCACCCGCGGCCTGCGTATGCCCAAGTACGTTGACAAGACCAACGAGGCTACTGTCCGCAAGATGATGCCCTACGGCGGCTGATTCGGCTGAATCATTTTCTGACTTGACTTAATGTGACTGTGTAAAAGGAGATATTACCATGGCTCGTATTAAAGGCGCAACCATGACGCATAAGCGTCGCACCAAAACTTTGAAGCTGGCTAAGGGCTACTACGGCTCCAAGAGCAAGCATTTCCGTATGGCCAAACAGGCTGTGATGAAGTCTGGCAACTATGCTTTCGTTGGTCGTAAGCAGAAGAAGCGCCAGTTCCGCAACCTGTGGATCACCCGCATCAACAACGCTGTTCGTGCCCAGGGCATGAACTACTCCACCTTCATGAACGGCCTGAAGAAGTCCGGCATCGAGCTGAACCGCAAGATGCTGAGCGAGATGGCCATCCACGATCCCGCCAGCTTCAACGCTCTGGTCGAGACCGCCAAGAAGGCGCTGTAAGAATCAGCTTTTTCAAAGACGCATGCGCCGCGCGCGCGTGCGTCATTTTGTTTATATGGAGATCATACGGGGGTGCCAGATGGAAACCATCACCAGCCGCGAAAACGCCAAAATCAAATATGCCTGCCGCCTGCGGGAAGAAGAAAAGCTCCGCACGGCGGATGGCCTGTTTTTTGCTGAGGGCCCCAAGCTCTGTCTGGAGCTGGCCCGCGGCTGTACCCTGCAAACCCTGTATGCCACCGAGAAGGCCCTGGCCCATACCCCAGAACTGGAAGCCTTTGCGGGCAAAACTGTGCTGGTAACAGAGCCGGTGGCACAAAAGCTTTCCGGAACCAAAACCAGCCAGGATGTGTTCGGCGTGTTTGAACACCCCGGCTGGCAGGCGGCAGATATTTTAGCAAAGGGACGCCGTATTCTGGCACTGGAGGCGGTGCAGGACCCCGGCAATGTGGGCACCCTGCTGCGCAGCGCGACGGCCTTTGGCTTTGACGGTGTACTGCTCTCCAAGGGGTGCGCGGCACCCTTTGCCCCCAAAACACTGCGGGCATCCATGGGGGCAGCCGGGCGGCTGCCGGTGGCCCCGGTGCAGGATCTGCCGCAGGCATTGCAGCAGCTGCGCGCACGTGGCGTGGTCTGCCTGGCCGCGGCGCTCTACCATTCCCGCCCGCTGGATGAAGCCCCGCAGAGCTACCCGGACGGCCTGTGCGCTGTGATCGGCAGTGAGGGACAGGGCTTGACGGACGCTGCCGTGCAGGCCTGCGATATGGCGGTGCGCATCCCGATGACGGACCTGGTGGAAAGCCTGAACGCCGGGGTTGCAGGCAGCGTCTTGCTTTGGCACTTCAGAGGTGTATAATAAGGTATGGACAGCACACTGTATTGGCTGTGGCTGGCCGAAGCGCTTGGGTCCGGCTGCCGCCTGGCGGGCAGACTTCTGGAAGAATACCCGGACCCGGCCGAACTGTATGGCCAGGTAAAAGCGGGCTGGAACCCGCCGGAATACCTGAGCGCAAAAGCCCGCGAATTTATGCAGGCGGTGGCCCCGGCCCAAATGGCGGGGCTGAAAAAGCGCTGCGATGATTTGAATATTTTTATCCTGACACCGGACAGCGCCGATTACCCCCAGCGGCTGCGGGACCTGCCCGACCTGCCGTTGGTGCTGTACGGCACCGGAAACCCTGCCTGCCTGAACGGGCGGCGGTATGTGGGCATGGTGGGCACCCGCCGCCCCACAAAGTATGGGCTTTCCGCCTGCCGGGATCTTTCGCTGACAATGGCGGAGCGGGGTGTGGTGATCGTGAGCGGGCTGGCCGAAGGGCTGGACGGCGCAGGCCACCGCGCGGCGGTGGAAGCCGGGCAGCAGACCGTTGCTTTTTTGGGCACGGCCATCAACAAGACCTTCCCAGCGGTGAACGTGACCCTGCGCACAGAGCTGGAAGCTCTGGGAGGTGCCGTGCTGAGCGAATACCCGCCGGATTATACGGGCAAAATGACAGGGACCTTTTTGGCCCGCAACCGGCTGATTGCCGGTTTGAGCGAAGCCCTCTGCGTGGCGGAAGCCCGCACCCGCAGCGGAACGCTGAACACGGTGAGCCATGCCGAAGAGTACGGCAGGCCGGTGTTTGCGGTACCCGGCAGCATTTACAGCCCCACCAGCGAGGGCACCAATGAACTGCTGCGTACCGGCCGCGCCCGCGCCCTGTGCACGGCGGATGATGTGCTGGATACCCTGCACATTGTACCCGGCGGCACCGAGCTGGTGCAGGAAGGGGTTATGCTGGATGAGCTGACCTCCAACGCCCGCACCGTGCTGGCAGAACTGGGCCCTAAAGCGCAGACGGCAGATGACTTGGCTGCCGCAACGGGGCTTGCTGTGCAGGCTGTTCTGGCGGCGCTCATGGAGCTGGAATTTGCCGGCGCCGCCGTGGATAACGGCGGGGGCCGGTATACCGCGGCATAAGGGCAAGCGGCCCCAGCCGCAGCGGGCGGATATGGCCCGCATGTATGGTGACATTACGGAAAGTATCCGATTAAGATAGAATTTATACGCCAATTTGGGAGAAACAGATATGGCAAAGCAAACTGAACTGGAGCTGACTGCCCAGCAGGCAGCGCAGCCGGAAGAAACCCTGGCAAAAAAAACTGCCGCAAAAAAGACTGCAGCGAAAAAACCGGCAGCAAAAAAAGCAACCACGAAAAAGACAACGACCAAAACCAAGGCAGCTAAGGCAGAGGACGGCGAAACCGCAGCCGAAAAACCTGCCGCAAAGCGCACCACCAAAAAGACCGAAGCAAAGCCCGGCACCAAGCTGGTGATCGTGGAATCCCCGGCCAAGGCAAAGACCATTGGCAAATACTTGGGCCGCGGCTATACTGTAACGGCCAGCATGGGCCATATCCGGGACCTGCCCGCCAGCACGCTGGGCATTGATGTGGAACATGGCTATACCCCAAAGTATATTACCATCAAAGGCAAGACCGCGCTGGTCAAGGACCTGAAAGCCGAAGCGAAAAAAGCACAGACCGTCTATCTGGCAACCGACCCGGACCGTGAAGGCGAGGCGATCAGCTGGCATCTGGCCAATGTGCTGGGGCTGGACCCCACCGCCCCCAACCGCGTGACCTTTGACGAGATCACCAAAAAGGGCGTGCAGGAGGGTATGGCCCACCCGCGCACCATTGATATGGATCTGTTCAACGCCCAGCAGGCCCGGCGCGCGCTGGATCGCCTGGTGGGTTATAAGCTCAGCCCGTTTTTGTGGCATAAGGTGCGCCGCGGGCTTTCGGCTGGCCGCGTGCAGAGCGTGGCGGTGCGCATTATCCGCGACCGCGAGATCGAAATTGAAAACTTTAAGCCCGAAGAATACTGGAACATTGACGCCAACCTGAAGCCCCGCCAGAGCGGCTGTGCGTTCAACGCACGGCTGACAGCCCAGGCGGACGGCACCAAGCTGGTGGTGAAAAATAAAAAACAGGCGGATGCCATTCTGGCCGCGTTGGACGGCAAATCCTACACCGTGACCCGTGTGGATAAGGGCCAGCGCCGCCGCCAGCCGCAGCCACCGTTCATCACCTCCACCCTACAGCAAGATGCCAGCCGCGCACTGGGGTTTTCGGCCACCCGCACCATGCGTGCCGCCCAGCGCCTGTATGAAGGTATGGAGGTGCACGGCTATGGCCAGATCGGTCTGATCACCTATATGCGTACCGACAGTCTGCGCATTGCGGACGAAGCCGCCGCAGCCGCTAAGACCTTTATCGGCAAGACCTGGGGCGAAAATTACGTTTGCAACAAAAAGCGCGTCTGGAAATCCCGCTCCGCCACAGCGGCGCAGGATGCCCACGAAGCCATCCGCCCCTCAATGCCGGAACTGACGCCGGACCAGGTGGAGGGCAGCATCTCCGGCGATGAAGCCAAGCTGTACCGCCTGATCTGGAGCCGCTTTATGGCATCCCAGATGGCAGATTGCCTGATGGATACCGTTTCGGCCAACATCACGGCGGGGGATTATATCTTCCGCGCATCGGGTTTCCATGTAACGTTTGACGGCTTTACCGCTTTGTATGAGGAAGCCACTGACGATAAGCAGAAGAAAGAAACCGCCCTGCCCCCGCTGGAAGTGAGCCAGGACCTGAAACTGAACAAGCTTTCGGCGGAGCAGAAATTCACCCAGCCGCCGCCGTACTATACTGAAGCAACGCTGATCCATGCGCTGGAAGAAAACGGTATTGGCCGCCCTTCCACCTATGCGCCGATCATTACCACCATTGTGGACCGCGGCTATGTGGAAAAGGAGCAGAAAAAGCTCAAAACCACCCCGCTGGGCCGCGCGGTGAACCAGGTCATGCTGGAACAGTTCCCCGATATCGTGGACCCGACATTCAGTGCCGATATGGAGAAAAAGCTGGACGTTGTGGAAGCCGGTAAGGCGGACTGGGTCAAAACAGTGGACGATTTCTACCAGGGCTTTGAAAAAAGCCTGGAAGCCGCCGAAAAGAACATGGAGGGCAAAAAGATCAAAGTGGAGGATATCCCCACCGACGAGATCTGCGAAAAATGCGGCCGCCCCATGGTGATCAAAAGCGGGCGGTACGGCAAGTTTGTGGCGTGTTCCGGCTTTCCGGAGTGCCGCAACGCCCACCCCATTGTAAAGGATACCGGCGGCCTGTGCCCGCTGTGCGGCGGCCATATGCTGCTGCGCAAAAGCGCCAAGGGCCGCGTGTATTACGGCTGCAGCAACTACCCCACCTGCAACTTTATGACATGGGATGAACCCGTGCCGGAAACCTGCCCCCACTGCGGCAAAACGCTGTTCAAGCGCCGCGGCCAGCTGTACTGCGCCAAAGAGGGCTGCGGGTTTGTGAAGAATATCGAAAAGACAAACGCGGAGAAATAACGCATGCAAATCAAAATCATCGGTGCCGGGCTGGCCGGGTGCGAAGCCGCCCTTTGGCTGGCGGACCACGGCGTGCAGGTGGACCTGTACGAGCAAAAGCCGGTCAAGTTTTCGCCTGCGCACAAAAGTGCAGGCTTTGCGGAGCTGATCTGCTCCAACTCCCTCAAGGCGGAACGGCCGGATTCGGCTTCCGGCCTGCTGAAAATTGAAATGCGCATGATGGGGTCCCACCTGCTGGATGCTGCCGAGACCGCCCGCGTGGCGGCTGGCGGTGCACTGGCGGTGGACCGTGATGTGTTTTCCACCGCCGTGACGGAAATGGTGGAAAAGAACCCCAATATTACCGTTCACCGCGAGGAAGTGACCGCGCTGGACGAAAGCGTTCCGGTGCTGGTGGCTTCCGGCCCGCTGACCGAGGGTGCGCTGGCGGAGCAGATTGCCGCGCTGACCGGCAGCCACCGGCTGAGCTTTTTTGACGCCGTGGCTCCCATTGTGAGCGCCGAAAGCCTGGATATGGAAAAGATCTTTGCGGCGTCCCGCTACGGGCGCGGTGAAGCCGATTACCTGAACTGCCCATTCAACAAATTGGAATATGAAACGTTTTATAACGAATTGTTGAACGCGGAGCGTGCCCCTCTGCATGACTTTGATGGGGAGCTGACGGTGTACGAAGGCTGTATGCCTATTGAGGTGATGGCGGGCCGCGGGGCGGATACCATGCGCTATGGCCCGCTGCGCCCGGTGGGCCTGCGGGACCCGCGCACCGGCCACCGCCCCTGGGCCAACGTACAGCTGCGCGCCGAAAACACCGCCCGCACGCTGTACAATATCGTTGGTTTCCAGACCAATTTGAAATGGGGCGAGCAGAAGCGCGTTTTTTCGATGATTCCCGGCCTGGAACATGCAGAGTTCATCCGCTATGGCGTGATGCACCGCAATACCTTTTTGGAAAGCCCGGCGGTGCTGACCAAGGGGCTCTACCTGAAAGAGCACCCCAACGTGTTTTTTGCCGGGCAGATCACCGGGTTTGAGGGCTATATGGAAAGCGCGGCTTCCGGCCTGCTGGCAGCGCGCAATTTGTATGCCCGTTTGCAGGGCAGAGAGCTGCCGCCCCCGCCGACCACAACGATGTGTGGCGCACTGATCGATTATATCACCACCCCCAACAAGGACTTCCAGCCCATGGGTGCCAACATGGGCATTCTGCCGCGCACCGAGGAGATTGACACCATCCGGGATAAGCGCGAACGGTATATGGCACTTTCTGATGCTGCACAGGCCGCTATGCGGGCATGGGCAGCCGAAGCGGAACACTGAGGTGGATTATGAAAATTTTACTGGACGCAATGGGTGGCGATAACGCCCCGAAATCGACCGTACAGGGCGCAGCCGATGCGGTAAAAGAGTTTGGTGATGGCATGACCCTGGCCCTGCTGGGTGATGAAGCCAAGATCAAGGCCGCTGCCCAGGAGCTTGGCGTGGACCTGACCCCCTTTGAGCTGATTCACTGCACCGAGGATGTGGATATGCACGATGACCCGGTCAAGGCCGTGCGCCACAAAACGGATTCCAGCCTGGTCAAAGGCCTGACGATGCTGAAAAACGGCGAGGCGGATGCCTTTGTTTCCGCCGGTTCCACCGGCGCGCTGCATGTGGGCACCAGTTTGATCGTGCGCACCGTCAAGGGGGTCAAGCGCCCGGCGCTGGCTACCTGCATGCCGGGCAAAAAGCAGCCGTTTTTGCTGCTGGACTGCGGCGCAAACGCCGAATGCCGTGCCGAGATGCTGAATGCCTTTGGCACCATGGGCAGCGTGTACATGAATAAGGTCATGGGCCGCAAGGACCCCGCCGTCGCGCTGGTGAACAACGGCGCCGAGGACACCAAGGGCACCCCGATGTACCGCGAAGCCCACGGCCTGCTGAAAGCAAACCCGGCCATCCGCTTTGTGGGCAACATTGAGCCGCGTGATATTATGGCTGGTGAGGTGGACGTTATCGTCTGCGACGGCTTTGTGGGCAATGTGGTGCTGAAGCTGACCGAGGGTGTGGCAGGTACTTTGCTGGGCATGCTGAAAGATATCTTTATGCAGAGCATTGTGACCAAGCTGTGCTACCTCGGCGTAAAAGGCGGGCTGCGCAATCTGAAGCACATGATGGACTCTGAGGAGATCGGCGGCGCACCGCTGCTGGGCGCGGCAAAGCCGGTCATCAAGGCACACGGTTCCAGCAAGGCCAAGGGCATCAAGAACGCCATCCGCCAGGCAAAGCTGTGCGTTGCCAATGACCTGTGCGGCACCATGCAGAGCGCCCTGGCCGAAGTAGCCGCCAAGGCCGCAGCAGAAAAGACAGACGCGGAATAAAACGGCATATCGTGCGAAAATTGAAATGCTATGCCCGCCCATTGGAAATGGCCGGTACCAAAATATAGGCAGCGGGCGCACAATGTGCGCCCCTACGGGATAGCCGCAAAACCAAAGCCCATTGCAGGGGCGGGCATTGCCCGCCCGGCCTGCAAAATATCCCGATATACAATCGCAAAACAGAGAGAACGAAAGGTAAGGCAATCTTATGACCACGCGTACCCCTGAGGAATTGGAAGAAAAGCTGCATTACCATTTTAAGAATAAAGAACTGCTCATCACGGCGCTGACCCACAGCTCTTACGCCAACGAGAGCAAAACCCCTACGCTGTATAACGAGCGGCTGGAATTTTTGGGCGACAGTGTGCTGTCCGTTGTGGTGGCAAACTATCTGTTCCACCATTCCACCCGCCCGGAGGGCGAACTGTCCCGCATGCGCGCTTCGCTGGTCAGCGAGGACGCGCTGTTCCAGTTTGCGCAGGAGATCGACCTGGGCTCTTACCTGCGGCTGGGCCGCGGCGAGGAGCTGGGCGGCGGGCGCTGCCGCCCCAGCGTGGTTTCGGATGCGTTTGAAGCCACCATTGCCGCTTTGTTCCTGGACGGCGGCATTGAGACCGCCCGCAACTTTATCCTGCCGTTCATCACGGAGGGCAAAACCGCCGAGGATGACCACAAGACCGCCCTGCAGGAAGTGGTGCAGAAACACCCGGACGACCGCCTGACCTACACCGTGACAGGGGAATCCGGCCCGGCGCATGATAAGCGGTTCCAGGTTACTGTGGCGCTGAACGGCAAGGCACTGGCTGTGGGCGAAGGCCGCAGCAAAAAGGCTGCGGAACAGCAGGCTGCCAAAGCGGCGCTGACCAAGCTGGAACAGCAGGCATAAAAAGGGGCATCTATGCGCTTAAAAGAACTTGAGATACAGGGCTTCAAGTCCTTCCCGGATAAAACGCGGATCACCATTGGCGAAGGCATTACCGGTGTTGTGGGGCCGAACGGCTCCGGCAAAAGCAACATTTCGGATTCCATCCGGTGGGTTCTGGGCGAAACCAGCTCCAAACAGCTGCGCGGTGCGGGCAAGATGGAGGACGTTATTTTTGGCGGCACCCAGACCCGCGGCGCAATGGGCTATGCGGCGGTATCGCTGACCATTGATAACTCCGATCATGGGCTGGAAATGGACGCGGACGAAGTAACCATTGGCCGCCGCTATTACCGCAGCGGGGAGAGCGAGTATACCATCAACGGCCAGAGCGTGCGCTTAAAAGATGTGTACGAGCTGCTGCTGGATACCGGCCTTGGGCGCGATGGCTACGCCATTGTGGGTCAGGGGCGCATTGCGGAGATCGTTGGTGCAAAATCCACCGAGCGGCGCGAGATTTTTGAGGAAGCATCTGGCATTGCCAAATACCGCTACCGCAAAAATGAAGCCGAACGCCGCCTGGCCGCGGCGGAGGGCAATCTGGAACGCCTGCGGGATATTCTGGGGGAGCTGGAAAAGCGGGTTGGACCCCTGAAACGCGACAGCGAAAAGGCGGAGCAGTTCCTGGCATATTCCGAGACCCGCAAGGGGCTGGAAATTACCCTGTGGGTGGATTCAATCCGCCGCGCACAGGATACGGTGCGGGACCAGCAGCGCAAGTATGAGGCGGCGGAAAGCGACTATGCACGCATTTCCCGCCAGCTGGATGAATTTGACACCCGCACCGAAGCCCTGCGCGCCGAAGCCCAGCAGCTGATGCTGCAGGTGGAGGAAGCGAACGCTGAGATCCGCACCATTACCGAGCAGAACGCCGGGAGCGAAAGCCAGCTGGCAGTTTTGCAGAACGAAACCGAACACGCGAACGAGCAGATCCGCAGCGCCAGCGATGAGCTGACCCGCGCCGGGGAAGGCGCAAAGGGGATTGCGCAGGAAGCGGACGAGCACAAAGCGGAAATCACCCAGCTGCAAACCGTGCTGCAAAATCTGGATGCCGAGGCGGACAAGCTGCGCCAGCAGCTGAACACGCTGGAACAGCAGGCACTGCAAAGTGGTGAGCGGCGGGAGATTGTGAGCGCCGCCATGGCCCGCATGCAGCAGAATGCCACTGCCCTGCAGGTGCGGGGTGCGGGGCTGCAATCCGCCGTGGAAGCGGCCCGCGCCCAGCTGAACGGCCTGAAAAACCAGGAAGCCGCCGCGGGTGATGTGGCACAAAAACTGACCGAGGAACGGGACGCTGCTGCCGAACACCTGAAAGAGTGCGAGGAAGCCGTGACCCGCAACGATAACATCCGCTCCGGCTTAAAGCTCAAGCTGGAAAGCCGTCGCCGCCAGCAGGCGGAAGCCGCTGAAGCTTTGCAGAAGGCCGCAGCGGATAAAAACAACACCGCCCAGCGCATCCGCATTCTGGAGGATCTGGAGCGCAACATGGACGGCTATCAGCAGAGCGTAAAAGCCGTCATGCGCGCCGCGGGCGGTGGGCGGCTGCGGGGCATCATCGGTCCGGTGGCCGGTATCCTGAGCGTGCGCAAGGGGTACGAAATCGCGATTGAAACGGCACTTGGCTTTGCGCTGCAGAACATTGTGGTGCAGGACCAAGGCTGCGCCCGCGCGGCCATCACCTTTTTGAAGGAAGAACGCGCCGGACGCGCAACCTTCCTGCCGCTGGATACCGTGCAGGGCAGCCGATTCAATGGCCGCCTGACCGGCACGGCAGAGGTGGCCGCCGACCTGGTGGAGACCGCCCCCCAGTACCAGCATATTATTGATAACCTGCTGGGCCGCATTATTGTGGTGGAGGATCTGGGCGAAGCGTCGGTGGTGGCCAAAAATCTTGGCTACCGCAACCGCATTGTCACAATGGACGGCCAGGTCATCAACGCAGGCGGTTCCTTTACCGGCGGTTCCACCGCGCGCAGCGTGGGTGTGTTCAGCCGCAAGCAGGAACTGGACGAACTGCGTGCCAAGGTGCTGAAACTGGACGAGCGCCGCGCAGCAGCCGAAAAGGAAGCCGCCGCCCGCAAAGCGGAGGTGGATAACCTGACCGCCCAGCTGGCCGGTGCCGAGAGCGAGGGCATGACCGCCGCTGCGGCCCGCCTGAAAGCCGAGATGGAGCTGGATCAGCTGAACACCGCGCTGGAAGAGGGCAAGAATGCTGCCGCCCACCGCGGGCAGGAGATTGCCGCGCTGGAACAGCAGCTGCGGGAGAACACTGCGGCCGCCGCCCAGGCAGAAAACGCCCGCAAACAGGCGGAAGCCGAGATTGAAACGCACCGCAAAGAGCTGGAAAGCCTGGGCGCTTCCACCAGCGATGTGACCCGCCAGCGGGAGGAAGCATCGCAGAAACTTTCGGATAACCGAATGCAGAAGCTGCGCACCGAGAAGGACCTGAGCCTGCACGAAGCAGCGCTGGAAACCCTGAAAGGCCGCAGCGGCGAAGCCGAAGCCCGCGTGCGGGAACTGCAGGCCAATGTGGCCGCCGCCAAAGAGCGCATTGCCGCCAATGAGCTGCGCGCCAATGAAATTAAGCGAGCCAGCGAAGAAAACAAACAGAAGATCACCGCGGCGGAGGAAACCATCCGCAAGGCTAATGCCGAGCGCATGGAAAAGGAAGCCGCTGTGACCCGCCTGACCCAGGAAAACCGCACCCTGACCGATGAGCGCGAGCGGATGAGCGGCGAGATGGCCCGCCTGGCCGAGCGCAAGACCGCGGCGGAAACTGAGCTGAACACCACGGCATCCAAGCTGTGGGAGGAATACCAGCTGACCGAAGCCGAGGCGGAAAAGCTCTGTGTACCCTTTGCCAATGTGGCAGACCTGCGCCGCCAGGTGGCCGAAGTGCGCGGCAAGATCCGCGCGCTGGGCAACGTGAATGTGGGCGCGATCGAAGAGTACAAGGAAGTTAAAGAACGGTACGACTTCATGAAAGCACAGGTCACCGATGTGGAGAAATCCCGCGCGGAGCTGAACCGAATGATTGCCGAGCTGTGCAGCGAAATGCAGGAGATGTTCACCGCCAGCTTTAAGGAGATCAACCGCAACTTCGGTGCGATCTTCCGCGAGCTGTTCGGCGGCGGTTCGGCGAGGCTCTATCTTTCGGATGAGAACGATGTGCTGAACTCCGGCATTGAAATTCAGGTTTCGCCCCCCGGCAAGGTCATCAAAAACCTGTCGGCTCTGTCCGGCGGCGAACAGGCGCTGGTGGCCATCAGCATTTATTTTGCCATTCTGGCCGTCAACCCGTCGCCGTTCTGCATCCTGGACGAAATTGAAGCTGCACTGGACGATGTGAACGTTACGCGCTATGCGCAGTATCTGCGCCGCATGACCGAACGCACCCAGTTCATCGTTATCACCCACCGCCGCGGCACCATGGAAGCAGCTGATGTGCTGTACGGCGTGACCATGCAGGAGGACGGTGTTTCCAAGATCCTGCGCCTTGACCTTGAAAACGTTTCCGCTGATCTGATCAGTTAATTCAAAGGAGGAACCGCCATGGGATTCTTCGATATTTTTAAGAAAAAGAAGAAAATGAGCGATGGCCTGGAAAAAACCAGAACGGACTTTTTCCAGAACATCGTCAACACCTTGACCAGCTCTGTTATTGATGATGACCTGTATAATGATTTGGAAGAGCAGCTGATTCTGGCCGATGTCGGCCCCAGCTGCGCGGTGCGTTTGGTGGACGAGCTGCGCGATGAGGTAGAGATCAACGGCCTGCATACCGGCCAGGAAGCGCTGGATGCCCTGCGCGATATCATCCGCCGCGAGGTAAGCCCCAAAACTGACCTGGACCTGAGCGGCAAACCGGCGGTTATTCTGGTTGTGGGCGTGAACGGCGTGGGCAAAACCACCACCATTGCCAAGCTGGCTTATCTGTACAAGGATCTGGGCAAGCGGGTCATGCTGGCGGCAGGCGATACCTTCCGCGCAGCGGCCAGCGAACAGCTGGAAACCTGGGCCGACCGTGCCGGGGTGCCGCTGGTCAAGGCGGGCGAGGGCGCTGACCCCGCAGCCGTGATTTTTGATGCGGTCAAATCCGCCACGGCCCGCGGCTATGATATGGTCATTGCCGATACCGCAGGCCGCCTGCACAACAAAAAGGGCCTGATGGACGAACTGGCAAAGATCAGCCGCAGCGTGAAAAAGGCCAGCCCGGATGCCAGCCTGGAAGTGCTGCTGGTGCTGGATGCCATTACCGGCCAGAACGCCATCAGCCAGGCGCAGGAGTTCTGCCGCGCCGCCGGTGCCACCGGCGTTGTGCTGACCAAGCTGGATGGCACCCCCAAGGGTGGCTGCATCATCGGTGTGCACGAAAAGCTGGGCCTGCCCATCCGTTTTGTGGGCGTGGGGGAAAAGATCGACGACCTGATCTTCTTCTCCGCCACCGATTTTGCCGAAGCCCTGCTGCCGGAGGTTCCGCAGCATAAAAAAGAGGAAACGGAGCAGGCAGGGGAGGAACAGGCATGATCGTTTGTGCAGCCACCAACAATGCGGGCAAGCTGAAAGAGCTGCGCCGCATCCTGACCCGCTGCGGCCACGAGGTAAAAAGCCTGCGGGAACTGGGTGTAACCCTGGACCCGGAGGAGACCGGAACCACCTTTGCGGAAAACGCAAAGATTAAGGCCGAAGCCTTTTGCAAGGCAACCGGCCTGCCCACCGTGGCGGATGATTCCGGCCTGTGCGTGGATGCCCTGAACGGGGCACCCGGCGTGTACAGCGCACGCTATGCGGGTGAGCATGGCAACGATGCCGCCAACAACGAAAAGCTGATGGCAGAGATGCAGAATGTGCCGGTGGGACAGCGCGCCGCCAAGTTCGTTTCGGCGGTCTGCCTGATCCTGCCGGATGGGCGGGAGTTGGTTGTGACCGGCGAATGCCCCGGCAGTGTGGCCCTGACCCCGGCGGGCGATAACGGTTTTGGGTATGACCCGCTGTTTGTCCCCGATGCCGTCGGCCTGCCCGGCGGCGGCACGGTACCCAACACGGCACACCGCACCTATGCCGAGCTGGCCGATGCCGAAAAAGACGCCATCAGCCACCGCGGCCGCGCCATGGAAAAGCTGGAAGCCGGGCTCGCCACATTTTTGGGCGAATGAGCCGCAGAGAAAAACTGAATAGAATGATTTGATTTTGACTGAACAATAAGGAGCGAACAATGTCTTTGACAAGCAAACAGCGCGCCGCACTGCGCGGCATGGCCAACACCATGGAGCCGGTTTTCCAGATCGGCAAGGGCGAAATTGATGAAACGCTGATCAAGGGCGTGGATGACTGCATCAAAGCCCGCGAGCTGATCAAGCTGAAGGTGCTGGAAAACAGCGAGTATGATGCCCGCGAGGCTGCCGACATCCTGTGCGAAGCCATCCATGCAGAGTGCGTGCAGGTGATTGGCCGCAAGTTTGTGCTGTTCCGCAAAAAGCCGAAGGAATCTGCTTATGCGGAACTGCTGAAAAAGTAAGATGAAAGCACTGCTATTTGGTGGCACATTTGACCCGCCCCACGCCGGGCATATGAACAACCTGCGGGCCGCCATGCAGGCGGTGCAGCCGGATGTGGTGCTGGTTATGCCGGCGGGCATCCCACCCCACAAGCACGCCAGCGCAACGCCGGGCGAACTGCGCCTTGCCATGTGCGAATGCTTTAAGGCGCTTGGCCCCCAGGTGCAGGTGAGCCAGTGGGAAGTGGACCGCGCGGGCCGCAGCTATACCTATAATACCGTCAGCATGCTGCAGGAAAAGTATCCCGGCGCTCAGCTGTATATGACAATTGGCAGCGATATGCTGGAAACATTTGATGAATGGTACCGCTGGCGGGAAATTTTGGCTATGGTCACCCTGGTGGTGCAAAGCCGGGAACCCGGCGATGGCGACGCTCTGCGTGCAGCAGCCCAAAAGCTGGAAGAAGCAGGCGGGAAGATCATGTTTGCGGATGCCCCGGTGCTGGAGTGTGCCTCCAGCGATATCCGCGCAGGAAAGTATCCCCCTGCCCGGCTGAAGGAGCTGCTGCCCCCGCCGGTGGCGGATGTGATACACCGGAACGGGCTGTACGGCAAGCTGATTTGAAGCCATAGATAGGGTACAATAAAATAGGGAAAGGATGCGGATCTTGATGACAGTGGACGAAGCAAAAGCGCTGGTAAAAAGCCGTTTGAGCGAAAAGCGTTACAAGCACACCATAAATGTAAAAAAAATGGCAGTCAAGCTGGCAAAACGCTATGGCGCGGATGAGGAAAAGGCCGCATTAGCGGCACTTTTGCACGACAGCGCGAAAGAACTGCCCAAGGCAGAGATGTTGCAGATTTTTGCTGACAATGCTATAATAGCTAAAAATGCCGCCAAGCGCCCTGCGCCGGTGTGGCATGGGTACGCAGCCTCGGTTTTGTGCCAGACACAGTGGGGTGTGACGGACCCGGAAATTTTATCTGCCATTGAGTGCCATACCACCGGCAAACAGAACATGAGCCTGTTGGACAAGATTATTTACATGGCGGATATGACCAGTGCCGAACGGGATTACCCCGGTGTGGAGGCGCTGCGTGCCGAGGAAATGCAGAACCTGGACCTGGCGCTGTGCCATGCACTGGAACAAAGCATTGCCTTTGTGCGCGAAAAAGGCAACCCACTGGACCCCGATACCGTTGCCGCACTGGATGATGCCCGCGCGGCCTGCACCCGATAAAGGGGCAGGCACTGCCTTTTGCGGGTGTGCCGTAACCGAATAAGATGAAAGACCAGTTCCCATCGTTTGAATAAAAGGGAGGAACGTTATGAGCGAGATCCGCAGGGTAAACACCGGCGATGCGCCGCGCAATGTCTACCATGCTGGTGACGCGCCGCGCACGGTGAACACCGGGCGTACTGTGAAAACAGGCAGTGCGTTGAATCAGGATGAGTACGAAGCTGCCCGCCGTCGTGCACAGCAGCTTGCCGCCAATAACACCCGCCGCACCCGCAGCTTTAACCGTGTGCAGCAAACCGATGTTGACCGCTACCGCGCCGCCCAGCAGAAAGAGCAGGAAGCCCGCGCCGCTGCTGCCCAGCAGCAGGCCCAGGAAGCCCACGCTGCCCGCGAAGCTGCCGCGCGCCAGCAGACCCAGGCCGCTGCCCAGAGCGAGCAGCCCCTGACCCGCGCCCAGCGCCAGGCGTTGGAGCTGCAGCGCCGCGCCCGCAGCCAGAGCGCACAGGGGGCCACCCGCACCCAGGTGCGCCGGCTGGATCTGAACGAAACCAAAGGCAGCCGCGCACATTATGATATGAACGCGGATGCAGAGTATCAGGCGCGTGTGGCCCGCCGCGCTGCCCAAACGGCAGCCCGGCCCGCTGCACCCAAAGCCGCGCCGCAGCAGGAGGACACCGTTATGCAGGCTTCACGCAGCGCCGGGAAACCGGCAGCCGGAAGCGGAAAATCCGCCGCAGGCAAGAGCGGCAGCAAATCTGCCGCAGGCGGCGGTGGCAAACCGCCCAAGGGCGGCAGCCGCAAAGGCAAAGGCGGCGCAGGCCCCTATGGCCCGAACGGCAAGAAAAAGAAAAAAGGCGGCTGGTGGAAGGTGTTACTGGGCACCCTGCTGGCCATCGCTGTGATCTTTTTTGGCACGGTCGTCTTTATCATGCACGCCATTGCACCGTCGGCGGGGTCCATCAGCCTGAACCAGCTGATCAACACTCCCAAAGAGTATGCGGGCAAAGAGTTCAACCTGCTGGTGGTGGGCATTGACCGCTCCACCGAGACCGGGCAGGAAACCGATTCGCAGGTAGATGACGGCATGACCGACATGATTTTGTACCTGCACTTCAACAATGAGACCGGCCAGGTCAAGATGCTGCAGATCCCGCGCAACATCTTTGTTACCACGGATGCCAGCTTCTCCGGCAATTATCAGATCAACGCCATTGCCAAAACGCAGGGCTCCAACGGCGGCAACAACATCAGCGCGCTGGCCGATGAGATCTATAACATTTTTGGCCTGCATGTGGACGGCTACCTGTCCGTCCGGCTGGAAGCGCTGACCCAGATCATTGATACCTTCGGCGGCATCAAAGTGTATGTGCCGCAGGAGATGGATTACGGCGGAAGCCACCTGAGCCAGGGTTACCAGACCATGGACGGCGCGGCGGCAGAGTTCTTCCTGCGTACCCGCCACATTTATGCAGACTCTGACCTGGGCCGCCTGCGCATGCAACGGTACTTCTATGCAGCGCTGTTCGCCCGTATGCGCAGCATGACGGTGTGGGATATCGCCAAGCTGCTGCCGGTCATTACCAGCCAGATGGAAACTGACCTGAGTTCAACCGAGCTGGTCAGCGTGGCGGTCAGTATGCTGAAAATTTCCAGCTCCAACATCATGTTCTGCCAGATCCCCGTGTATATGGGTCAGGCCATCAGCTATAACGGCAACAGTACCGTTGTGGTGGCAAGGCAGGAAACGGCAGACCTGCTGAACGAGTATTTCCGCGAGAATACCGGCCCGGTGGATGCCAGCCAGCTGAACATTGCAGGGGATGACGGCCTGTTTGATTTGAGCGGCCTGACGGCATCTGACCCCAGCGTGCAGTTTATGGGAACCCTGAACGAGGAAATTTCCAACGCACAGCAGACAAACAACATTGACGGCTCTGACACAACGGACGTTTATGATACCGCAACCCCGGCGCCGGATGACAGCACGGACGGGGACAGCACCGATGGTGACAGCACCCCGTCAGAATGATAGATCCTGCAACAAAGGAGAATTGAATGGAAAGCAAAGAACTTGCCATCCGTCTGGCCCGCGCGCTGGACGCGAAAAAAGGCTATAATATCCGCATCCTGCATGTGGAAAACCTGACCACGGTAACGGATTATTTCGTGATTGCAACCGGCAATTCCACCACCCATGTGGGCGCGCTGGCAGACGAGGCGGACTTCCAGTTGGGCCGCGCAGGCGTGAACGTGCTGCGCACCGAAGGCCATGACGGCAACCGCTGGGTGCTGTTGGATTACGGCAGCGTGATTGTGCATGTATTTACGCCGGAAGCCCATGACTTCTATGACCTGGAGCACCTGTGGGCTGACGCCAAGGAGCTGCCCGCCGAAGAATGGGAAGAAAAGCCGGAAGAGCAGGCATAAACATGGATGCTGGATGGCTCCCCTTGAGGGGAGCTGGCACCCCGAAAGAACATAAAATACAGGGGTGCGTGACGCCGAACCACCACTCACCGGCTGCGCCGGAGCTCCCCTCCAGGGGAGCCGATGCGGAGCGCAAAAGCACAGTACGCACAAATTTCTGTGGGGAGAGAAGCTTTATGAAATATGATTTCAAGGCCGTTGAGGCCAAATGGCAAAAGGTATGGCAGGATGAACACACCTTCCATGCTGAGATCGACCATTCCAAACCCAAGTTCTATGCACTGGTAGAATTCCCGTACCCGTCTGCGGCCGGCCTGCATGTTGGCCACCCCCGCAGCTATACCGCGCTGGATATTGTGGCACGCAAAAAGCGTCAGTGCGGCTATAATGTCCTGTACCCTATGGGCTGGGATGCTTTTGGTCTGCCGACCGAGAACTATGCCCTGAAAAACCACATCAACCCGGAAATCGTGACCGCCAAGAACGTGGCCCGCTTCAAGAGCCAGCTGCAGGCACTGGGCCTGAGCTTTGACTGGGACCGCGAGATCAACACCACTGACCCCGAATACTACAAGTGGACCCAGTGGATCTTCCTGCAGCTGTACAAGCACGGTCTGGCTTATAAAAAGGCTACCACCGTCAACTACTGCACCGGCTGCAAGGTCGTTCTGGCCAACGAGGAAGTTGTGAACGGCGTGTGCGAGCGCTGCGGCAGCCCCGTTGTGCAGCGCGTGAAGAGCCAGTGGATGCTGAAGATCACCGCTTACGCGGACCGCCTGATCGATGACCTGGACCAGGTGGATTACATCGACCGTGTCAAGACCCAGCAGCGCAACTGGATCGGCCGCAGCCATGGCGCTGAGGTCAACTTTGAAACCTCTGCCGGTGATACCCTGACCGTTTATACCACCCGCGCGGATACCTTGTTCGGCGTTACCTACATGGTCATCTCCCCGGAGCATGCCTACATCAAAAAGTGGATCGATGCCGGGCTGATCAAGAACGTGGATGCCGTAAAGGTATACCAGGATGAAGCCGCCCGCAAGAGCGACTTTGAGCGTACCGAGCTGAACAAGGAAAAGACCGGCGTTAAGATCGAGGGCGTGACCGCCATCGACCCCGTTAACGGCGCAGAGGTGCCCATCTTTATCTCTGACTATGTTCTGGCAACTTACGGCACCGGTGCTATCATGGCCGTGCCTGCCCACGACAGCCGCGACTGGGAGTTCGCCAAGAAGTTCGGCCTGCCCATCATCGAGGTCGTCAAGGGCAATACCCCGGCCAACCTGGATGAGGCTGCCTTTACCGATGTTGCCACCGGCACGCTGGTCAACTCCGGCTTCCTGACCGGTTTGTCCGTTGAAGATGCCAAGGAAAAGATGTATGCCTGGCTGGAAGAAAACCACAAGGGCTGCAAGAAGGTCAACTTCAAGCTGCGTGACTGGGTGTTCAGCCGCCAGCGTTACTGGGGCGAGCCCATCCCCATGGTACACTGCGAAAAGTGCGGCTGGCAGCCCATCCCCGAAAGCGAGCTGCCGCTGCGCCTGCCGGAAATTACCGACTTTGAGCCGGGCCCGGACGGCGAAAGCCCGCTGGCCCGCCACGCCGAGTGGATCAAGACCACCTGCCCGTGCTGCGGCGGCCCCGCTACCCGTGAAACCGATACCATGCCCCAGTGGGCCGGTTCTTCCTGGTACTTCCTGCGCTATATGGACCCCCACAACAAGGATGCCATCGCCAGCAAGGAAGCCCTGGATTACTGGAGCCCGGTGGACTGGTACAACGGCGGCATGGAGCACACCACCCTGCATCTGCTGTACAGCCGTTTCTGGCACAAATTCCTGTATGATATCGGCGTAGTGCCCAAGCCAGAACCGTACCAGAAGCGTACCTCCCACGGCATGATCCTGGGCCTGAACCCTCATGCCTTTGAAAACCAGCCCGATGCCGAGCGCAAGCGCCTGCTGGCCGAGTACGGCAGCGAAAAGGCTGCCCGCGAAGCTCTGGTCGAGAAGTACGGCGAAATGGCCGAGCACCCGATCGTCAAGATGTCCAAATCCCTGGGCAACGTTGTTAATCCGGACGATGTGGTGAACGAGTACGGCGCTGACACCCTGCGCCTGTACGAGATGTTCATTGGCGACTTTGAGAAAGCCGCTCCCTGGAACACCAACTCCATCAAGGGCTGCAAGCGCTTCCTGGACCGCATCTGGGCACTGAGCGAAAAGCAGGTGGAAGGCGAAGGCTACCGCCCGAAGCTGGAAGCTTTGATCAACCGCACCATTAAGAAGGTGGGCGAGGACATTGACGCCCTGAAGGCTAATACTGCCATTGCCCAGCTGATGATTTTGGTGAATGCCCTGTACGATGAGGGCGGTGCAACCCGCGCAGAGTACGAAGTGCTGCTGCAGCTGCTGAACCCGTTTGTTCCCCATATGACCGAGGAACTGTGGCAGCAGATGGGCCACACCGACACCCTGGCTTACCACGAGTGGCCGAAGTATGACGAAGCCAAATGCGTGGAGCAGACCATTGAGATTGCTGTTCAGGTGAACGGCAAGGTCAAGGCCCGCCTGAACGTTGCCGCTAACATTGAAAGTGCTGACGCCATTGCCGCTGCAAAGGCTGACCCCGCTGTGGCCGAAGCCATTGCAGGCAAGACCATTGCCAAGGAAATTTACGTCAAGGGCCGCCTGGTCAACATCGCCGTTAAGGGCTGATCGTTCCCCCGTGGCGCGCCAGACATTACAACCTGATACCACCCGGCAAGCCTCCGCACAAGCGGGGGCTTTGCCCGTATCGGGACAAATTTGGAACAACCTGTGCGGGCTGGCCCGCAGCAAAACGCTGTGGGGTGTGCTGCTGCTGGCAGTTTTGTGGGGGTACGGCTACGCCATGAACACCCCTGCCGTGGATATGGACGACCTTGCCATTGCCACCTACCAGCAGGGCGGAGAATTTTTGCGCCAGGGCCGCATTACCGTGTGGCTGCTGCAGGCGCTGACCGGAATCATGACCTACCAGCGCTTTTGGCCGGAGCTGTTTTTTGCCCTCAGCCTGGTGTTGGCGGGCATTCTGCTAGCCGCGGTGCTGTACACGGCGGCACGGCGGCAGGCAAAACAGCCGGGGGCGCAGCTGCTGGCGGCAGGGCTGCTGCTGTGGCCCTACCATGGCGAAATTTTGATGTATTCCAACCAGTGTGGCGTTGGGTTTGGCTACCTGCTGTGCGCGTTGGCATTGGCGCTGGCACTGCCGCACCTGCTGTGCGGCTGGCGGAACAGCCTGCCCGGTGCCTGCGGCGCAGTGGTCTGCCTGTGTTTTGCACTGGGGTTGTACGAAAGCTTTGCCCCAGTCTGGCTGACGCTGCTGTGCGCCGCCCTGCTGCTGGATGCCGCGGCAGCGGAACCCCACAGCCGAAAAGCCGGAAAGATATGGGGCAGCATTCTGCGCGGACTGTGGCCGCTGGCCGCGGCACTGGTGCTGCGCAAAGGGCTGGCCGCCCTGCTGTGCGCCGCAAACGGCGTGAGCGGGCAGGATGGCACGGCATCCAAAACGATCTTCTGGTTCCAGCGGGACAGCGTGCGGGCTGCAGTTGTGATCCCTGTACGGGAATGGCTGACCAACTATCTGGCCCGTGCGTTTGGCATTCCGGCGCTGGCCTTGCTGGCACTTGCCAGCTGGGCGGTGGTGCTGTGGGTCCTGCGGCACCGCGGCGGCAATGGGCGGGCACTGTTTGCGGCGGGGCTGATTGTATCGCAGTTCTCGCTGGGCATCTTGCAGGGCACCGGTGCCCAGATGGCCCGTGCAGTGCAGTGCTTTGCTGTGTTTGTGCCCTTTGCGGCCTGGCTGTGGCTGGCCCCGGCGCTGGACCGCGGCAAACAGGGCGGAGCCAAAGCCATCATTTGTGCCGCGCTGGCGGGGGCGATGCTGGCGGTGGAACTGATCTCCCTGACAGGGACGATACGATACAACCGCGACCGCTGGCAGTATGAAGAACGCTTGCTGATTAAAACAGCAGATGAACTGAATGACCTGGATCCGGCGGGCACCCTGCCGGTGGCCTTTGTGGGGCAGGCAGAATTAAGCCCCGAACTGCAGGACCGGCTGGTGATCCCGGCGGCAAACCCGGCGTATAAGGCCGCATACCTGATTTATACCGTGCTGGGCGGCCCGCTGGGGGACCTGGACCGGTACGAGAACCCGCAGACAATGGTCATCAACTGGGCGCAGGATGCCTTTGGCGGCAAAGAACAGATAGCCCTGCTGATGCAGCAGGTGGGCCGCCCCTGCGCCCTGGCGGATGCAGACCAGCAGGATGCCGCCGATACCCTGGCCGAGGCAGGCGAAGCCCCGGTTGGGGTAAGCCTGCAGGACGGATACCTGCTGGTGAACTTTACCGGATGGACCGCCGAATGACCGCAATACCCACGATACGAAACTACCATGGGAGGAGTGACCCCCTAATGTTGATCAGCCTGATCGTTCCATGTTATAACGAAGAAGAAGCCATGCCGCTGTTTTATCAGGAAGCGGCCCGTGTGGCGGCACAGATGGAAAAGAGCCACGGCGCAGAATTTGAGATGATTTTTGTGGATGATGGCTCCAAAGACGGCACCCTGCGCGTGGCGCGGGAGCTGCACGATGCCGACCCGCGTGTGCGTTACGTTTCCTTCAGCCGCAATTTTGGCAAGGAAGCAGGTATTTATGCGGGCCTGAAAGCGGCCAAGGGTGATTATGTCGCCACGCTGGACGCTGACCTGCAGGACCCGCCTGCGCTGCTGCCGGATATGCTGGATGCCCTGCTGACCGGTGATTATGACTGCGCGGCTACCCGCCGCACCACCCGCGAGGGTGAACCCCCGGTGCGCAGCTGGTTTGCCCGGATGTTTTACCGCATCATCAATAAAATGTCGGATACCGAGATAGTAGACGGCGCACGGGATTTCCGCCTGATGAGCCGCCGCATGGTGGATGCCGTGCTGGAAATGTCGGAGTATAACCGTTTTTCCAAGGGCATTTTCAGCTGGGTGGGCTTTAAGACCAAGTGGTTTGCCTACCAGAACGTGGAGCGCGTGGCAGGCCAGACCAAGTGGAACTTCTGGAGCCTGTTCAAGTATTCCATTGAGGGCATTGTGGGATTTTCGACCCAGCCGCTGGTTATGGCGGCGCTGGCGGGCGTGATCTTCTGCCTGGCGGCATTTGTGGGCATTATTTTTGTTGTAGTGCGTGCTCTGATTTTTGGCGATCCGACCGCGGGCTGGCCCAGCATGGTCTGCATTATGCTGCTGTGCAGCGGCGTGCAGCTGTTCTGCCTTGGCATTGTGGGCGAGTACCTGGCCAAAACTTATCTGGAAGTGAAGCACCGCCCCATCTACATTACGCGGGAAACTGAGCAGGACCGCGATGAGCGCAAACCGGCACAGCAGAAATGAGCGCCATGCAGGATATGACCAAAGGCGGCGCGGCGGGGCATCTGCTGCGCTATGCCGTGCCGCTGATGCTGGGCAACTGGTTCCAGCTGGCGTATAACGCGGTGGATTCCATCATTGCGGGGCGGTTCATCGGCAAGGATGCCCTGGCGGCCGAGGGCATTGCGGGCCCGGTGATGAACCTGGTTATTCTGGGAATTACCGGTGTCTGCCTGGGGGCCGGAGTGCTGATGAGCGAGTTCTTTGGCGCAAAGGACGGCGAAAGCCTGCGCCGGAAACTGGCCACCACCGTGCTTTCCGGCACGGCGGCATGCACAGTGGTGGCATTGCTGGGGGTATTATTCACCCCGGCGATTCTGCAGGCCTGTGCGGTTCCGCAGGAGATTTTTGCGATCACGGCCATCTATCTGCGCATTACCTTTTTGGGGGCACCGTTCACCTGCTTTTACAATGCGTTGGCGGCGGGGTTCAAAAGTGTGGGCGATGCCCGAACGCCGCTGCGCTTTTTGATGGTATCGGCCATTTTGAACGCAGCGCTGGACCTGATCTTTATCGGCGGGCTGGGCTTTGGCATTGTATGCTCCGCCATGACAACGGTGATTGCCGAAGCGTTCAGCGCCGTGTTGGCCGGGTGGTGGCTGTGGACCAAAACGCCGGAACTCTGCCCCCGGCGGGGCCAGTGGCGCGTTGACCGCAGCCTGCTGGGCCGCACGCTGCAATATGGCGGGGTATCCGCTTTGCAGCAGGCCGTGCAGCCAATCGGCAAAGTGCTCATCCAGGGGCAGGTGAATGCCTTGGGTGTGGAAGTGATCGCTGCGTTCAATGCGGTGACGCGCATTGACGATTTTGCCTGTATCCCCGAACAGAGCATTGCCCAGGGCATTACCACCTACATTGCCCAGAACCGCGGCGCGGGCAGGCAGGACCGCATTAGACGCGGATTTGCGGTGGGCCTTGGGATGGAAGCCGCGTATTGGATGCTGATCGGCGGGGTGGTGACTCTGTTCAAGACCCCGCTGGCCGCAATGTTTGTGACAGGGGAGGGCGCTGACCGGGTGATCGCTTTGGCGGTGCAGTACCTGGGAACGATGGCACTGTTCTACCTGCTGCCCGCCATGACGAACGGATTCCAAGGGTATTACCGCGGCATGGGCAACATGCCGATGACTTTGCTGGGCACGCTGATCCAGGCCAGCCTGCGTGTGGTGACGACCTGCATTTTGGCGCCGCGGATGGGGATGTATGGCATTGCCTTTGCCTGCGCCACCGGCTGGTGCGTGATGCTAATGGTGGAAGTTCCATTTTACTTTTGGCAAAAAGCGCGAAGAAATCTTGACATTTGAGAAAAAAATGCTATACTGCTATTATTGATAGTTCTAATGAACCATCAGCTAATATGGGGTGCATTAAAGAATATACATTCCAATATTCAAATAGGAAGAAAGAAGATGTGCGTAATGAAAATGAAAAAACTGACCACTTTCGTTGCCTGCGCCGCTATGGCTGGTGTGTTCGCTACCAGCGCATTTGCTGCCAATGATGCACAGGTTGCCCGCGCTCAGGATTACCTGAACTCTAAGGGCATTGCCTACACTGTTACCGCTTCTGATGTTGACAAGGCTCTTGCTGCTGGCTACACTGCTGACGCTCTGGTTGCCAAGGCAAACGCTCTGCTGGGTCAGGCTAAGTCTGATCCCGAAGGCGCAAAGAACGAGGCTGTCAATGTGCTGAACAGCATCGGTGTTTCTGTTGCTGACGCTAAGGTTGCCGTCAACGGCAACGATATCACCATCTCTGCCAGCATCAATGGCACCAACGTTGCTTATAGCTTCAACAATGCCGATACCCATCCGGAAATCGGCGAAGCCATCAAGAATGGCACCTGGGGCGTTGCTGAAAGCACCACCACCGCTGCTGCCAGCCTGAAGAGCGGCAATGGCGTTATCAAGGCTACCGGCGACAATGCTGGTATCGCTATGCTGGTTGCTGTGGTTGCCATCGCTGGCACCATGGGTGTTGCTGTTCGCAAGAGCCGTGACGCTGAGTAATCACGCCTAACTAACATGTTGTTCGCCGCGGCGTGCCGCGGCGAATTTTTTTGTTTCAGCGTCAGGTATGGGCCGCAGCCTGTGCCTGAACGGGGAGAAAAAATAAATGACGCACAAGAACGATTTTTTGCGCAAAGGTCCGGCAGGGCTGGTGGTAGTGCCACTGCTGTTTGCGCTGGTCACGTTGGCGCTGCTGGCGGTCATGTTCAAGGTGTTTGCCGCACCGTACTACTCGCTGGTAGAGTGGTTTATGGAAACCAGCGTGGTGGAAACCCAGCCCAAGGACCTGTTTGATGAGGCAGCCCAGACCCTGACCAATACGGAAAATGACCGGACCGCACAGGAAGAGCCGGAACAGGAAGCTATCCCGCTGAGCAGCATTACCTACCCCAGCAAGGGGGACCGCTATGGCCGCATTACGATTGCGGGCACCACGGTGGATGCGCCGGTGTATTACGGTGACACCAACAGCATCCTGAACCAGGGCGTTGGTACTTATGTGGACAGCAGCGGAGCAGGCATCCCTGGTGAAAGTAAGACTATTTTGATGGCGGGCCACAACAACACCTTTTTTAACGATCTGCAGAGCGTTGAGGTGGGCGATGTGGTGACAATCGAGACCCATTACGGTACCTACACCTATACGGTGGAGCGCTGCGAGGTGCGGGATTACCAGGATACCACCACGTATGACTTTACACGCACCGATGAAAACCTGATCCTGTATACCTGCTACCCATTTGATGCGCTGGGCTTTACCCCTAACCGCTACTTTGTTTATGCCAGCTACACATCCGGCCCGGAGCTGGATGCTGACCGTTGAGGGAGGAGATGCAGAGATGACGCAACAAAAAAACTCCCGCAAAGGCAGCGCTGTGTGGCCGATGGTGCTTTCCTGGCTGAGCAGCCTGATTTTGACACTTTTGGCGGTGTTTGTCATGCTGTTTACCACGTTTGGTAACGTGGGCTATATGCAGAGCTGCGTGAAAAGCTCCGGCTATGCCCAGAGCGCCTATGATGATATGGTACAGGATTTTATCAGTTATGGTGCAGCCACCGGTTTTGATGCCGATGTTATGACGGGGTTTATGTCTGTTGACCTGGTGGAAAGCGACATGCAGGATGCTGTGGCGGGGCTGTATGCCAAAACGCTGACCTATTATACCCGCGATAATATCGCGGAAGCTGTTTACAGCGCCATGGAACAGGCTACGGCAGACCGTGGCATTACGCTGGAAGGCGATACCAAGACGGCCGTGGAAACCGTGGCCGAGGCTGTGCGTATGGAGTATGCCTCCTACACCGCGGTGCCGCTGGTCAGCCAGCTGCGTACCCTGGTGCAGAAATTGCAAAAGGTGATGGTAATCGGCTTGGTGGTCAGTGCGGTGCTGCTGTGCGCTGCGGTAGTGTCCATGCTGCACATCAGCCGCAAAGATGCCCGCCTGGGGGCGCGCTGCCTGGTGTATGCCCTTGGCGGTGCTGCTGTGGTGTGCCTGGTGCTGGGTGTGGGTGTTAAGCCGATGATCGGCTTAGAGCGCCTGGGCATTGACCCGCCTGCCCTGAAAAACCTGCTGATTGCTTATGTGGGCGGTTTGTTTGGCCGCTTTGTGGTGATGGCAGTGATCTATTTTGTGCTGGCGATAGTGCTTGGCGTATTGGTGAACAGGCACAAAAAGCACAGAGCATGATGATAGAGTTAATAGAATAAGGGCAACACCGCACAATTCCCGCCTTACGGCTTAAGCACCGCTCCGGCGGCTGCGGCACGGCATCTGCGTTGCCAAAATGCTCGATAAGACATCCAGTATTATCTGCGCTTTTGGCTTAGCATCTGCCGTACCTCGCTCGCCGTATCGGCACTTAGAATTATGCGGTATTGCCTAAGATAAAAAGAAACGGTGCTGTACCCCGGACTTTATGGGGTACGGCGCCGTTTTTTGTGTGAAGATGGGACAGGCGAGATGGCCCTGGAATGTGATGGTGAGGGAAAAGACGGGTTTTGAGTGATGTGGAGGGGATTGTGATGGTATGCCACCTGTAGGGGCGCACAATGTGCGCCCGCTGCCTTGCGGAGAATGATGTGGTGAAATATTAGACAAGGCCCGGCATGTGGGACGATGCGAAGCATCGTCCCCTACAAATGGGGGTATTGCTTTTTGCCAATTTTCAATGTGTGGTCAGGCAGGGCTTCGGCGGGGTCGGATGACCCCGCCCTACTGCGAGGTTACGGCTAGTACCTACAAATAAAATAGCGCAAACAGCGTAAAATAAAAACACCCCGGAACCGCATAAGAATATGCGATTCCGGGGCGTAATGTTACTGGATAAAGGGTAAATTAAATCTTAGCCAAATCAAGCCTTGTTGGCAGAGCCGAACAGCTCGATTTTCTCCTTGACCTTATCCATGATGGCGTCTGCGCCCGGCTTCAGCAGCTTGCGCGGGTCATAGCCCTTGCCCTGCTGATCCTTGCCGGCTTCGATGTACTTGCGGGTGGCCTCAGCAAATACCAGCTGGCAGTCAGTGTTGACGTTGATCTTGGAAACGCCCAGGCGGATGGCTTTCTGAACCATCTCGTCGGGGATGCCGGTGCCGCCGTGCAACACCAGAGGAATGTTGTTGGTAGCCTGATGGATGCGCTCCAGAGCTTCAAAGTCCAGGCCCTTCCAGTTGGCGGGGTAAATGCCGTGGATGTTGCCGATGCCGGCAGCCAGGAAGTCAACGCCCAGAGCGGTGATCTTGGCGCACTCTTCGGGGTCAGCGATTTCGCCGTTGCCGACTACGCCGTCCTCAACGCCGCCGATGGAACCAACTTCGGCTTCGATGGACAGGCCCTTGTCGTGTGCCAGCTCAACCAGCTCACGGGTCTTGGCAATGTTCTCTTCGATGGGGTAGTGGGAGCCATCGAACATGATGGAGGTAAAGCCAGCTTCAATGCAGGCCTTTGCGCCCTCATAGGTGCCGTGGTCCAGGTGCAGGGCAACGGGAACCGTGATGCCGAGAGATTCATCCATTGCGCGCACCATGGCGGCAACGGTCTTGAAACCGGTCATATATTTGCCGGCACCCTCGGAAACGCCCAGGATAACCGGGCTCTGCATGGCCTGAGCCTGAAGCAGAATGCTCCGGGTCCATTCCAGGTTATTGATATTGAACTGGCCAACACCATAGTGGCCGTCACGAGCTTTGAGGAGCATATTGGTTGCATTTACGAGCATAACAGGTACCTCCTATAAATTCAGTTCAAGCGGCTGGAGGGCCTGACCCTGCCAGCTATTTTATTATAGACCGACTTTGATAAAAAATCAACAATAATCACGGATTTTTACCCAAGAATGAGTAAAAAGTCCAGAAAATGGGATGATTGCACAGTGTTAGACGTGTGATTTTGGGTAAGAATTATGAAAGAATAGCAGAATGACCAGCACCCGATGCGCCAATTTGGTCGGAAGGTGCAGAATAGACAGAGGGGCGGACGCAGGAAAACGGGAAATACAATTTGAATATAGAATTAAATAAAATACAATAAGTTGATTTGCGCGAGGCCATGAGAGAGGTGCATTTATAAAAGGGTGGTAGGATGAGGGGACGGAACGGTCAAGACCGTTCCTTACAGACAGGGAAAAGGAAAATACGGAAAGGGAGGTTGATGTAGACATAGCACAGCAGGACCCAAGGGCAATACCGCATAATTCTAAGTGCCGATACGGCGAGCGAGGTGCGGCAGATGCCAAGCCAAAAGCGCAGATAATACTGGATGTCTTATCGAGCATTTTGGCAACGCAGATGCCGTGCCGCAGCTGCCGGAGCGGTGCTTAAGCCGCAAGGCGGGAATTGTGCGGTGTTGCCCAAGGCAAAACAAAATCGGCCCTTGCCTTGGTGCGGCAGGGGCCGATAAATTCAGTGATTCAAATAACTCAAAAATGCGGAAAAGAAAGCTTTACCGGTCGATGGGGGCAGTCTTGGCTTTCAGCCAGGTCTTTTCCTCCTCGGTCAGGCGGGGGCTGAGCATCTCGTATACATGGGCATGGTAGGCGTTCAGCCAGTTGATCTGGTCACGGGTCAGTTCGTCCACAATGACCGGCTCGGTGGAGATGGGCACCAGGGTCAGCGGCTCAAATTTCAGCCAGTGACCATATTGGTTGGTGCCGGCATCCACGCATTCCAGCTCGTTTTCAATGCGGATGCCGACTTCATCGGTCTCATAAACGCCCGGCTCATCGGTGATGGTCATGCCCTCTTTGAAGACAATGGGGTTCTGGGGGCGCAGGCTCTGGGGGCCTTCGTGCACCGAGGAGATGTAGCCAACGCCGTGGCCGGTGCCGCAGCGGTAGTTGATTTTGTGTGCCCACAGCGGGCCGCGGGCAAAGCTGTCCAGTGCAAAGCCGGTGCAGTAATCCAAGAATACCGCGCGGGCAATGTCAATGTGGCTCTGCAGGGTCCAGGTGTAGTATTTGCGCTCGTTCTCGGTCAGGGGGCCGACGGGATAAGTGCGGGTGATATCGGTGGTGCCGCAGTTATACTGGCCGCCGTTATCCACCAGCAGGAAGCCGCGCGGCTCAATCACGCTGTCCACTTCGCCCTCGGCATGGTAGTGCATCATGGCGGCGTTGGGGCCGTAAGCGGCAATGGTATCAAAGCTGTCCTCAAAATAGCCGGGCATTTCGGCACGGCGCTTTTGCAGCATCTTTTCAATGTCAGTCTCGTGCAGGATTTTACCCTCGGCGATGGCCTTTTCCAAGTCCATCTGGAAACGCACCATGGCAACGCCGTCACGCACATGGCATTCGCGGATGTTGGCAAGCTCGACCGGGTTTTTGACACCTTTCAGTGCAAAGATCGGGTCGGCACCGGTAACGGTCTTGTGCTCGTTCAGGGCGCAGTACAGGTCATAGTTGGTGGCTTTCTCGTCTACGAGGAACACTTCCTCTGCGGGCAGAGCGTGTACGGTATCGATCAGCTCCGGGTAGTCGCGCAGGAAAACGCCGTTATCGGCCAACGTTTTTGCGTCGGCATCATTCAGGCGGCCGGGGGCGATAAACAGGGTGCAGCTGTCCATCGTGACAAGGGCATAAGCAACGGCCAGCGGGGTACAGGGCAGGTCGCGTGCGCGCATGTTGGTCAGCCAGCCCACACAGTCCAGACCAGTCACAGCCAAGGCGGTGGCACCGGCTTTTTTCAGCTCGTCACGCACCATGGCAATGCGCTGGGCGGCGGTGGCGCCGGTCTGCTCAACAGTCAGCAGCTCGCAGGGGGTGTTGGGCAGGCTGGGGCGGGTGGTCAGGCTCTCCCACAGGGGGGAGACGATATCCTTGCTTTCCAGCTTGGCGCCGCTCTTGGCCAGAGCGGCGGCATAGCCGTTGGCAATGGTGGCAGGCACGCAGCTGCCATCCAGCAGCAGTGTCTGGCCTGCGGCAAAATGGGCGGTCAGGTACTCTTCCACAGTGGGCACCCCGGCGGAACCGGCGTGCATGCACTCAATTTCGGTACCGGCCAGCTGACGGTCACCCTGAACATAAAAGCGGCCATCGCACCACAGGGCGCTGCCGGTCAGGGTGACAACGAGGGTGGAGTTCTCGCCGGTAAAGCCGGAGAAAAACGGCAGGCTGTTGTAATAAGCGGGCAGATATTCACTGGAGTGGGGGTCGCTGGTCATTAGCAAAACACCGTGGGCACCGGCTGCCTGGGCAGCGGCGCGCAGAGCGGCGATTTTTTCATTGGTCGTCAAAATAGTCCTCTCCTTATATGCAGAATGTTGAACAAGTCCATTCTAACATGTTTTCATAAAAGGTCAATACGGGGTGCGGTTCAGCACAGTGCCCAGCAGCGGCAGGCCGCAGCCCTGCAGAAGGTGAGCCGCCTGGCGCAGCTCCTGGTGGGTAACGCCGCCGCTTTGTACCACAAGCAGGGCACCGTCACATACTTTGGCAAGGCTGAGAGCGTCACTGCATTCGCTCAGGGCTGGAGCATCGACCAAAAGATAAGCAAACTTTGGTGCACAGCATTCCACCATGCGGGCAAAACGGGGGTGTTCCAGCAGCAGGGCCGGGCGGCTGGTGGTGCCGGAGGCCGGAACCAGGCAGGTGCCGCGGATCTCGGTGTGGTAGAGAACTTCCTCCAGAGGAACGCTGCCGGAAAGATAGTGTGCCAGACCCGGCACTTTGTGTTCACCGGTCAGCCCGCACTGGCGGCAGATGCCGGAATGGCGCAGGTCACCGTCAACCAGCAGGCAGCGCTGGCCAAGCCCGGCAAGCAGCTGCCAGAACTGCAAAGCCAGAGTAGTTTTACCTTCCTGCGGGGTAGTGCTGGTGAGCAGAATGATTTTGGCGTCTGGGGCTGTCTGTTCCAGACGCAGGCGCAGCAGATTCAGGGATTCAACCGTCCGGGGTGCCAGCTCCGGCAGATGGTTTAAAGCAAGTTCTTTCATGGGCGGCCGCCTTTCCGGGTATGGAGGCGGTGGGGCGTGGCATCCGGGATGCAGGCCAGCGGCGAAGAGCCAAGGCAACGGGTCAGATCGTCCGCCGTATAAATATGGTCATCCCGCAGGTAATGCAGGCAGAGGAAAGCAAAGCAGAGCAAAAAGCCGATGCCAGCGCCAAACGCTGCGTGGAAGACAGCCCCCGGCCCGGAAAAGCGCTGCGGCGGGGCTGCCTGCTCCACCAGGCGGGGCGGGGTGGTGCCCATGCGGGCAGAGAGATCATCCAACGCAAGGGCAGCCAGTGCGTTGGCAATATCTGCTGCGCGCTGTGGGGAGGAATCGGCCGCAACAATGCGCAGAATATGGGTATCTGCCGGGTGCAGAATGGTAATCTGGTCTTTTAAGTGGGCAGTATCCGTGGAAAGGCCAAGGGTGGAAATAACGGATTCCAGCATGGTGCGGCTGGTCAAAAGCTCCTGATAATCAGCCGTTAATTGCAGTTCCGCATAGCCGGAGGTCAGCCCCTCCTGTGCGGCGGCAACATACAGCTGGGCTTCGGCCTGGTAGCTGCGCGGGGCAAGGCGTGCGGCAGCAAAGGCCAGAATACCTCCCAGCAGGGTACAAACCAGTACCGCGGCGAAATGGGCGGGCAGCAGGCGGAACAGTTCCACGGGGGTCACTTCGCGCCCGGCGGCGCGGGATGCAGGGGCAGCGGGCAAGGTGCTCACCTCCAAAACAGGGCGTGAACAAGGCAAAATTCCGGTAAAAACAGCATAAATCAAGTGTAACACGCGCCCGGCGCAAAATTCAATAGAAAAAACGGTTTTTCAGGCGATACTGGGCGGTTTTTCGGGCAAACTGCTGAAAGGTGAGAGGATTTTGCAGCAAACGGGGGAAACGCCGCGGCAAAAAGGCGCTGACGGGGCAAGAAGTTTTCAAAAATTTCAAATTTTGGCAGGCCCAAATGGGCGAAAAGCTCTTGACGGGTTTGATATAATAAGTTTAGCAGTAAGAAAACAAGATTGCTAACAACACAAACAAACTTTAAGATAGAAGGGAATATTACCATGGCAGAACAGGTAACTAAAATTGATATTTTCTCCGGATTTTTGGGTGCAGGCAAAACGACCCTGATCAAAAAGCTTATCAAGGAAGCGTTCCAGGGCGAAAAGATCGTGCTGATCGAAAACGAATTCGGCGAGATCGGCATTGACGGCGGCTTTATGCGTGAGGCTGGCATTCAGGTCAACGAGCTGAACTCCGGCTGCATCTGCTGCTCCCTGGTGGGCGACTTCCGCGAGGCACTGAAAAAGGTCGTGGAGACCTATCATCCTGACCGCATCCTGATCGAGCCTTCCGGCGTTGGCAAGCTGAGTGATGTGACCCGCGCTGTTGAGGGTGTGGGCGAGACCCTGCCGGTCAGCCTGAACAGCTTTGTGACTGTGGCCGATGTGAACAAGGTCAAAATGTATATGAAGAACTTTGGCGAGTTCTATGACGACCAGATCAGCCACGCATCCTGCATCATCCTGAGCCGCACCGGCAGCGCAGACGAGAAGAAGGTTGCTGCTGCTGTTGCCCTGATCCAGGAAAAGAACCCCACCGCCACCATTGTGACCACCGATTGGAACGAACTGACCGGTGCACAGATCGTTTCCGTTATGGATGGTAAGCGCGACCTGGTTGCCGAGCTTCTGAGCGAAGCACAGGCTTCCAATGCTGCCCATGCGGACGAGGATGAGGAAGAGCATCATCACCACCACCACCATGACCATGATGAGGACGGCCACGAGTGCTGCCACCATCACCACGACCATGATGACGACGACGATGATGAGGATGAGCACGAGCATCACCACCATCATGACGAGGATGATGACCACGGCCACGAATGCTGCCACCATCACCACGACCATGATGACGATGATGACGAGGACGAGCATGAGCACCACCATCACCACCATGACGGCGAGTGCTGCTGCGGCCATCATCACCATCATCATGACCACGATGCAGACGAAGTGTTCACCAGCTGGGGCCACGAGACTGCCCACAAGTACAGCCATGACGAGCTGGAGAGCATCCTGACCACGCTGGATTCCGGCGAGTACGGCGCTGTGCTGCGTGCCAAGGGCATTGTGGACGGCGGCGACACCTGGTACGAGTTCGACATGGTGCCCGGTGAGCATGAGATCCGCACCTGCGGCCCCGATGTTACCGGCAAGGTGTGCGTGATCGGTTCCCAGCTGAAGGAACATGAGGTGGAAGAGCTGTTCCACGCCTGATTTGTAAAGGAGTAAAACATGGCGCAGAAAGAGATTCCCTGTTACCTCTTTGTGGGTATGCTGGAAAGCGGCAAAACCAAGTTTATTCAGGAAACAATGGAGGACCCGCAGTTTGATTCCGGCGACAAAACGCTGCTGTTGATCTGTGAGGAAGGCGAAGAGGAATATGATTCCGAGCGATTTGCCTTTGGCGGCGTGACCGTTGCCACCATTGAGGAGAAAGCGGAACTGAACCGCGAACACCTGCAGCAGCTGGCTGAAAAGTCTGACTGTGGGCGTGTGATCATTGAATACAACGGCATGTGGCTGGTGCAGGAGCTGTACGATGCCCTGCCGGATAACTGGCTGATTTACCAGTGCCTGGCCACCGCAGACGGCACTACCATCAAGACCTATGCCAACGACAATGCCATGCGCGGCCTGCTGCTGGACAAGCTGCGCGGCAGCGAGCTGCTGGTGGTGAACCGTGCCGAGGCGGTAAACGATGACGAAAGCCACCAGCTGATCCACAAGCTGGTGCGCCAGGCCAGCCGCCGCTGCGATATCGCCTATGAGTTCAAGGATGGCAGCGTTGCCTATGACGATATCCCGGACCCGCTGCCGTTCGATGTAAACGCCCCGGTGATCGAGATTCCCGAAGAGTTCTTTGGCGTGTGGTATATGGACTGCATGGATGAGATGCAGAAGTACGACGGCAAAACGGTGAAATTCCTGGCTCAGGTGTGCCAGACCAACCGCGCCGGCAAGGACAGCTTTGTGCCCGGCCGCTTTGCCATGACCTGCTGCGTGCAGGATATCCAGTTTGTGGGCTTCCCCTGCAAGTACACGGAGTACAAGAACCTGAAGCAGCGTGACTGGATCACGGTAACGGCAAAGGTGAACCTGAAATACCACCCGATTTACAAGGGCCAGACCCCGGATTCTGTCGGCCCGGTGCTGACGGCCATCAACGTGGAGCCTGCCGCGGCTCCGCGTGATGATGTGGTGACCTTCAGTTGAGCGGGGAACGCCGCAGGGCAATCGAAGCCCGCGTGGCAGCCGCAGCCGCCCGGCTGGAAAAAGAGGGCCGCTACACGGCAACCCGGCGGTGCATCCAGCACGGCAAGGTCAGCGTGTATGCCCACTGCGTCAGCGTGGCGGATACCGCCTGCGTCTTGGCGGAAACGCTGCACCTGCGCGTAAACGAGCGGGCGCTGATCCGCGGTGCATTGCTGCATGATTACTTTTTGTATGACTGGCACGATAAAGCCAACGGCCACCACTGGCACGGTTTTACCCACCCAGGCACCGCCCTGCACAACGCAAGCGAGGATTGGAAGCTGACCCCGGTGGAGCGGGAGATCATCAAAAAGCACATGTTCCCCTTAACCCCCATCCCACCCACCTGCCGTGAAGCGTGGCTGGTGTGCCTGGCAGATAAAATCTGTGCTGCCAAGGAGACGACCGGCGGAATCTATGGCAAGCTGCCGTTTGCCGCGAAGCATAACGCGCAGGATAAGTAAATTAACGTTTTATATGCAGAAAATCCAAAAGCCCGATGCCGTGTTGACATCGGGCTTTTGGCATTTTACGCGGAGAGGGGAAAAATTAGGAATTCGGAATTGGACGGCGGGAAAAAGTTCGTGGCAAGGGTTGAACCTGCTGTAATTCCGCATAGGCAGGGATGATAAACAGGAACAACAAAAAACAGGCGCACCACAGAATAATCCCCGTGGTGCGCCTTATTTATACGATTGTACCTATTGGATTAAAGGTTTTCGCCGAAGCCTTTTTTCAAAAAGGTTGGAAAAATCCCCCGTAAATCCAAAAATCACAGCGTATCGCAGATGGTGCTCATCATGGAACGGATGTCGATGTGCTGGGGGCATTTGGGCAAGCAGGCACCGCACTTGATGCAATGCTCGGCGCGGGTGGCGGCGGGGGCGTCCTCATATTCCTCTTTTAGGGTGGCGAGGTGGTCACCACGCAGGCGGTATTCGTTCCAGGCGTGCAGCATGCCCGGAATGTTGACCCCGGCGGGGCAGGGCATGCAGTACTTGCAGGCCGTGCAGGGGGCAAGCTTTTGGGCCTTGAACACATCCAGCGCACGGGCGAGGGTATCCTGCTCGGTGGTGGAAAGCGGAATAAAGGGATCCATGGAAGCTACATTATCCTGTACCTGCTCCAGGGTAGTCATGCCGGAAAGTACGCACAGCACATTGGGCAGGCTGGCAACCCAGCGAATGGCCCAGCTGGCCAGGCTCTTTTCCGGGGCGGCCTGATGCAGCAGGGCGGCGGCTTCAGGGCAAAGGGTGTTCAGCATCCCGCCGCGCACCGGCTCCATAACGATGACCTGCAGCCCGGCAGCGGCGCACAGCTCGTATTTTTTGCGGCTCTGCTGATAGTCCCAGTCAAAATAATTGAGCTGCAGCTGTACAAAATCCCAATCGCCTGCAGCAAGGATCTCTGGCAGCTGCTCAGCGCTGCCATGGAAAGAAAAGCCCAGCCGCTTGATTTTGCCCGCCTTGCGCAGCTCGTTCAGCTGGTCATAGGCGTGGTACTTGACGTAATTGGACCAGCTGCTTTCATGCACAGAGTGAACGAGGTAAAAATCAAAGTAATCAGTGCGGCAGTTGGCCAACTGCTCGTTAAAAATACGGGGCACATCCTCATCGCATTTCAACAGCCAGCCGGGCAGTTTGCTGGCAAGGTGATAGCTGGCGCGGGGATACTTGGCCAGAGCTTTGCCGCAGAACTTTTCGCTCATGCCGCCGTGGTAGGGGTAGGCAGTATCGAAATAGTTCACGCCGTGGGCATAGGCATAATCAAAAATCTCCTGTGCCTTTTCCTCGTCAATGCTGGTCTGGTCGGCGGCGTCCCGCAGGGGCAGGCGCATGGTGCCAAGACCCAGCAGGCTGATTTTGCCGTTGAGGTCATTATAGGGGGCAGGGTTATTGCGGCAGACACGGTATTCCATACAAGTTATGCTCCTTATTCCGGCTTTGCCGGATGAATTTGATGGAAGATTTGGTGCGGGGATAAACAAGAAACGCCGATTTTGCTGGCTCGGCGGTTAAGGTGGATCTGAAAACAAAGAAACAGCCGATATTTTCGACTTTTCAGATACACCCTGGGAAAAGGAAATTATTCGCAGGAGGAACAGTCGCCACAGTCCTCGTCGGTGGCAGGAGCTGCCGTTGCGGCGCGGCCTGCAAGCTCGGGATCAAGGCTTTCGGCTACTTTGATCATCAGGGCACATTCAATGCGCTTGCGGAACACTTCGCAGCCATATTCATACACACCGTGGATATCGCCGGTGGCGTGCAGGGCGTTGGCGGCGCAGCCGCCCGCGCAGTACAGGCGTGCCCAGCAATCCTTGCAGTCGGGGCGGGCGTACACGTTGCACAGCTTGAATTCATCCCGCAGTTCGGTGTTGGTAACGCCGTTCCAGATATCGCCCAGCTTGTAATCCGGGTCACCGACAAACTGATGGCAGGGGTACAGGTCGCCCCAGGGGGTAACGGCCATATATTCGGTGCCGGAACCACAGCCGGAAATGCGCTTGTAAATGCAGGGGCCATGGGCCAAGTCGATCATGTAATGGTAGAAGGTGATGGGATGACCGGCTTTTTCACGGCGGAGCATATCCTTGGCCAGCAGCTCATACTGGTCAAACAGGATGGGTAGGTCGGCTTCGGTCAGGGCTTCGGGACTGCCGGCCTTGCTCACGACCGGCTCCATGGAAAGCTCGTCAAAGCCGAGATCATCCGCCATGTGGAACAGGTCGTTGGTGAAATCGGTGTTGTAATGGGTGAAGGTGCCGCGCATGTAGTAGCCCTTACCGCCGCGGGCCTTGACCAGCTGCTGGAACTTGGGCACAATGCGGTCATAGCTGCCGCGGCCTGCAATATCCTTGCGGAAACGGTCGTTGATCTCCTTGCGGCCATCCAGAGAAAGAACCACGTTGTAGCACTCTTTGTTGGCCCACTCAATGACTTCATCGGTGATGCCGATGCCGTTGGTGGTCAGGGTGAAGCGGAAGTTCTTGCCTTTTTCTTTTTCAATGCTGCGAGCATAGGCAACCAGCTGTTTGCAGACCTCAAAGTTCATCAGCGGTTCGCCGCCGAAAAAGTCAACCTCCAGGTTGTGGCGGGTGCCGCTGTGCTCCACCAGGAAATCCAGCGCACGCTTGCCGGTCTCAAAGCTCATCAGGCCGGACTGGCCGTGGAACTTGCCCTGAGCGGCAAAGCAGTATTCGCAGTTCAGATTGCAGGTGTGGGCCACATGCAGGCAGAGTGCCTTGACAACGGTGGAACGATTCTTGAAGTCAAAGGCATGGTCAGCGTAAATATCTTCGGCAAACAGTTTGCCATCGGCCTTCAGTTCTTCGATATCGTCAAAGCAGTCGTTGATGTCCTCGGCGGTCACTTCGGGATGGTCAGCATATTTCTTTGCCAGCAGGTCGGCAGCTTCTGCGCGGGGGTGGCCGGCATCGACCAGAGCGATGGCGGCATACGCCAGTTCGTCTACGGCGTGAACGCTGCCGCTGTAGACATCCAGCACAATGTTGTAGCCGTTGAGTTTATATTGATGGATCATACTATTCCTCATATCCGAATCAAAGTGGGGTTACATAAAAAGAACCGGGAGCGCCTTTTTGGTAAAAGGCAGTCCCGGCAGAAAGCCAGTTCAAGTAAAAATTACTTCTTCTCGCAAGGCTGGTTGGCAATGCCGCAGCTGGTCTTGCAGGCGCTCTGGCAGGAAGTCTGGCATTCGCCGCAGCCGCCGTTCTGGAGGCTCTTAGCCATATCGCGGGTGTTCAGAGTCTGAATGTGCTTCATGAAATTTCACCTCTTCTATAAATATAGATTATATTAACTATACACGGAAACCATAGGGTTTGTCAAGCAAAAGCGGGGATTTTTGCGGGGAGGCGGGCAGTTTTTTGCCCACAACAGGAATGGTGCTATGGCAGAACATCCAAAATGGAGCCACCGCCAAGGCCAGTGTGGTGCAGGTGGGTGCCGCAGGCAGCAAGGGCGGTGCAGGCCGTGATGAATTCCGGAGTGATCACTTCGCCCGGTGCCAGCAGCGGAACGCCCGGCGGATATGCCCAGACATACTCCGCCGAGGTGCGGCCAACGGCATGTTGCAGTGCCAACGCGGTGTGCGGGGCAAAAAGCGCCTGTGCGATGGAACAGGCGGCTGGGCCGGGGGTGGGCAGCACCTGCGCCGAGGCGGGCAGGGGAGCGTTCTGCGCCGCCGCAGCATCGATCACCAACAGGGCAGCGGCAAAACGGTCAAGGGCGGTTTCTTCATCGCAGGGGGAGGTCATGGCCAGCACGTTGGCACCACAGGACATTTCGGTTTCAAACTGCCAGTCCCGGCGCAGCAGTTCCGCCAGGGCGGGGCCGGTCAGCCCGGCAGCAGCACCGTTGACGAGGATCTTGCCGGAATCGTGGGCAAAAAAGCCGGGGTGGGCAGAAACATCATCCATCCCATGGCAGAGCACGCGCAGGCGGCGCAGTGGGCGCACAGCGCCGCTGAACCGCTGCAAGCGGGCACGCCAGGCGGCAAACCAGGCATCGCCGTGTTCGGCCAGCAGGCCGGTGCAGCCGTCCAGGCTGGCCATTAACGGATAGGAGGGGGAACTGGTTTCAAACACATCCAGCTGGCGTTCCAGCTCCTGCGGCGGAATGAAAGAACTGTTCCAGTGCAGCAGGGCGGTCTGGGTCAGGCTGGGCAGTGTCTTGTGCGGGCTTTGAATGATGACATCCGCTCCGGCAGCAATGGCACCGCCCTGCCAGCCGTGGGCGGCGGCCAGTGGCAGATAGTGCGCGCCGTGGGCTTCGTCCACGATCAGGGGAACGTTGGCGGCGTGGCACAAAGCGGCAATGGCGGCAAGATCACTCAAAACACCCTCATAGGTGGGGCTGGTAAGGATGACCGCAGCGGCATCCGGGCAGGCGCGCAGGGCATCCGCTACCATGGCGGGGGTGATGCTGCCGTAAATGCCGAACGCCGGGTCCACGGGGGGCACCAGCCAGTGTGCCGTTAAGCGGTTGAGCTCAATGGCGTGGTAAACGGATTTGTGGCAGTTGCGCGCGCAGATGACGGCGGTGCGGCCGGAACTGACGACAGCGGCCCGGATGGCGGCCAGAATGCCGCAGGTGGAGCCGTTGACCAGATACCAGGTTCGCTTTGCCCCCCACAGGGCGGCGGTGCGGGCCATGGCATCGGCCAAAATGCCGTCTGCATCGTGCAGGTCATCTACGCCGGGAACTTCGGTCATATCCCACCCGGCGGGCAGGCCCGGTGCCGGCACCACCCGCCGCTTGTGCCCCGGCATGTGCAAGGGGTAAAGCCCGGAGGAAGCATAGGATTGGAGTTGAGATTGGAGAAGATGGTTCATAAGTTAGGAGTTAGGAAGTAGGAGTTAGGAGTTGAAGGACGGAATTTTTGGAAGCGGCAATAATTAGAAGTGAGGAAACGGAGAGAGTATAAGAGTGTTATGATTTTAATACGCGGCGCAAGCCGCAACATAAACTCCTAACGCCTCCCTCCTAACTTCCAATTAACCAAGTTCTACTTGGGCTTTGCTTCCGCATTTGGTCTTTTGGACCAGGATTTGTTTGGGGATGCGGTCCTGGAGGGTTTCGACGTGGCTGATGATGCCGACCAGCTTATCGGAACCGGCAAGGGCAGTCAGGGTGTCGATGGCTTTTTGCAGGGCGTCGGCGTCCAGCGTGCCAAAGCCTTCGTCCACAAACAGGGTATCCACGCTGATGCCGCCGGCACTTTCCTGGATGGTATCGCTGATGCCAAGAGCCAGGCTGAGCGCCGCCAAAAAGCTTTCGCCGCCGGAAAGGGAACCGACCGGGCGGGTCTTACCGGTGTAGGCATCGAACACATCCAGCTCCAGTGCGGTCTTGGCGGCAATATCGGCGCTTTGGCGGCGGCGCAGGGTATACTGGCCGCCCGTCATGCGGGTAAAACGACGGTTTGCGGCGGCGACCACGCCGTCAAAATAAAAGCTCTGCACATACTGTTCAAAGGGCAGCTTTTGCTTTTGGGTCAGATTGCCGTTGATGGTCTTGCTCAGGTTATCCAGCATGGCGGCGTTGGCGCGGGCAGATTCTGCGGCGGTGATGGCTTTTTTTAGGTTGGTCAGGGCATCGCGGTTGGTATCCAGCCGGTGCAGGGCGGCCTGGTTTTGGTCGCGCAGGTTTTTGCGCTCAGCTTGCAGTGCAGTAAGGGCCTGCTGCTGGGCGGCAAGGTCCGGGCGGCTGGCGGTATCCCCGGCCTGTTCGGCCAGGGTTTGGGCGGCGCTTTGGGCCGCAGCAAGTTCTTTGGAAAAAGCATCGCGGCTTTTGGCGGCGGCATCCAGTGCGGCTTGCAGGGTGCGGCGCTGTTTTTGGGTCTCGGCGCGGGCGGCGGCCATAGCGGCGGCATCTGGCCAGGGCAGGTTTTTCTGCCCCTCGGCAAGGCGGGTCTGGGCTTCCGCGGCGGCTTTTTCGGCGTTGGCCTGTGCGGTGCGGGCCTGCTCCACAGCGTTTGCCTGGTCGGGGCGCTGGGCTTGCAGCTGGGCTTTTTGGCGGGTCAGCTTTTCCAGATCTTTTTTGCGTGATTCAGCATTTGCCATGCGGTCATGCATTTCGGCAAGGCCGCGGCGCAGGCTGTCATGTTGGGCCTGCAGGGCGGTTTGCAGCTCGTCCAGGGTCAGGGCATCGGCCTGCGGCCCGGTATAATGCTGGCGGCGGCGCGCCAGAAAGGCGGCGGTACGCGCATACAGGGTATCCCGCTGGGTTTGGGCTGCGGCTTTGGCTTCCCCGGCTGCGGTGGAGGCTTTGGAAGCTTCCGCCGCAGCGCTCGCCGCTGCCTGCGCAGCTTTGTTGCAGGCGGCTTCGGTGACATGGCTGGGGGCGGGGGCTGCCGGTGCTGGGTGGTGCAGAGCACCGCACACCGGGCAGGGGGTGCCATCCACCAGATCTTGCGCCAGAATCCCGGCGCGGGCGGCATTCAGGGCGCGCTGCATCTCGGCGCTGGAATGCTGGGCGGCATCGGCCTGCTGCTGCTTTTGCCGGTATTCATCGGCAGTGCGCTGCCAGTTGGCTTGCGCGGTGTGCAGGCGGGGGATATCGTCCAACAGGGCTTGGCAGTCCTGCTGCTGGCTTTGGGCCAGCTCAATGGTTTTGCGGCAGCTTTCCAGCTCGGCGTTCGGTTCGCCGCAGGCCGTGATCTGCGGTTCCAGCTGGGCTAAGGCAGTATCGGTACTGCTTAGAGTTTTCTGGTCTTTTTCCAGCGCCGCGGCGGCCTGCTCGGCCTGGGCGCGGGCGGTTTTGGCGCTGGCTGCGGCGGTACTCAACTCTTGATAGCGCGGCTCCCACTCCGCAAAGCGCTGCAGCTTGGCATCCAGCTCGGCAAGCTCCGAGCGGCGGGCTTCGGTCTTGTCCCACTCCGCATTCAAAGCGGGGGCCTGGGCAGTCAGCTCGGCGGCTTTGGCCTGGGCTTCATCCAGACTGCTCAGCAGTTTGGCACGGTTTTGGGCGGCTTCCACCGCGGCGGACTGCGCTTCAATGCAGGCATCAAGGGTATCCAGCTGTTGAGATTGCTCCGCCGTCAGGGCGGTGTCCGCTTCGATCATCTCAGCGGCCCAGTCCAGCGCGGCGGGGGCACGGTAGGGGTCACGGCTGTCCTGCGCATCGGCAAGTTCGCCGGTGTGGGGGCTGCCGGGGGCAGGCTGTAAAGTGGCCAGCAGCTGCACAACGGTGTGGTTGGCAAGCTCGGCCTGGCGCAGAGCTTCCCCGGCTTTGGTGCGGGCGGCACTGCCAAGCCGCTGGTAGCTGGCGGTATCAAACACGCGGCGCAGAATTTCGGCCCGGTCGGCGCTGGAAGCGTTGAGCAGGCGGGCAAAATCATTCTGCGCGATCATCGAGATTTGGGCAAACTGGCGGGCGTCAATGCCCAGCAGGGCTGTAACCGCTGCAGTCACGGCTTTGGTACCGGTCACGGGAGCGTCCGGCTCCTGCGCTAAGGCGGCAGAGCCGGGAACCGTGGTCACGCCCTCGCCCCGGCGCTTGGCACGGGTCTGCTCCGGGGTGCGGTTGACGGTATAAGTACGGCCGCGGTGGGTGAACTCCAGCTCCACAAAGGTGGTATCAGTGGGGATGGCATAGTCGCTGCGCAGCATGTCCGGTTCGCGGTAAGCGCCGGTGGTTTCGCCGTACAGGGCAAAGGTGATAGCGTCAAACAGCGCGGTTTTGCCCGCGCCGGTATCGCCGCTGATCAGGAACAGGCCGCTGGAACCAAAGCCGGACAAATCCAGTGTGCAGGTGCCGGCATAAGGGCCAAAGGCGCAAAGGGTCAGGCGTACAGGTTTCATAGTCCGGCCTCCTGGCGCAGCTGGGCCAGAGCTGCGGTTTCTTCGGGGGTAAGGGTGCGGCCGTGCATCTTTTCAAAAAAGCGGGCGAACAGCTCGTCAAAGCCCATGGTGCGCAGCTGGGCGGCCTGCTGGATGGCATCGCTGCCGGTATCCAGTGCGCCGCTGGGGGCGTAATCCAGCTTCATGGCGTTGGGGTAAGCGGCACGCAGCACGGCCATGGCATCCGGGCGGGGAACCGGGTCGGTCAGGGTGGCCCAGATGTAATCTTCGGCATCTGTTACGGTATCGGCGGCGGTCAGCTGGTCCAGCGGGCCAGTCAGATGGCGCATGGCGTGCAGCGGGCGCAGGGGCAAAAGCTCCGGTTCGGCTCCGTTGGCCCCGATATGAACCAGAACGGCGCTTTTCTGCGCGCCGCACTCATCCAGCGAATAGCACAGCGGGCTGCCCGCGTACCGCACAGTGGGGCAGCCGACCTGCTGTGGGCGGTGAATGTGGCCAAGGGCGGTGTACAGGTAGCCGGTAAAGCGGGCGGCATCCACGGCCTGAACCGTGCCGACGTTGACATCGGCGGCAACGCTCTCACTGCCGGAACAGGTGGGCAGACTGCCGCCGCCCAGCACCATCTGGTGGGCGATCAGAATCCGACGCTCCCCGGCGGTGGGCAGCGGGCCCAGCGCGGCGGCGATGGCGGAATCTTCATCCCGGATATCGGCATCCGGCAGGCAGTGGCGCACGGTGGCGGGGCGGACAAAGGGCAGGAGGTCAAAGGTGAGCCCGCCGAATTCATCCTGCAAGATGACCTGGCGGGGGGCACTGGTGAACTGCCCGGCCAGATAGACCTGTTGGTTGGAAAGCAGCCCGGCGGCATAATCCAGCCGCTCGGCGCTGTCATGGTTGCCGGCAATGGCCAGCACCGGGATGTTCCGATGAGCAAGTTCGGTCAAAAACCAGTCCAGCAGCAAAACTGCGGCGGCAGGGGGCAGGGCGGTATCGTAAATATCCCCGGCCAGCGCCACCGCCTGCACATTGTGGGCAGTGCACAGGTCAAGGACCTGCTCTAAGATATAGCGCTGGTCCGGCAGCAGGTCAAAGCCATTGACCCGCTTGCCGAGGTGAAGATCGGCGAGGTGGAGAAGATTCAAAGGTGGCACCCCCTTGAAAGTTAGGAGTTATCTCAATTAGGAATGAGAAATTAGGAATTGGAGATGAGGATAAGTTTGAAATTTGGGGTGAATGGTAAATTTGTGGGGTAGGGCGGGGTGAACCTGACCAAGCCGGGAGCCTGACGTAAATTCTGATTATTTTTAGGCCCTGCGTGGGGAGGCAAAATATACGGCGGGCTTCTGTATGAATTTGTTGTGGCATCCACCATAAAATCGCGGAACGGTCAAGACCGTTCCCTACAGATTGTTTTATAATGCGCAATCGTCATTTTGTATGCATCCCACCCGTAGGGGCGCACATTGTGCGCCCGTTGCTTTGTGGGGAATAGCGTGGTGGAATATACGGCAAACACTCTATAATTTTTACGTCCGCCAGGATGAACTCCCGCCCTATGATCGGCCCATGAAAGGTTTTCGCCCAGCCTTTTTTCAAAAAGGCTGGATGGTCAGCGCCAGAGTTTTTCCCAGGTGGTGATATCGAGAGTAACGCCGGGCAGGACTTCCATGGGGACGGTCTCGCTTTTGCGGAAGCGGCACTTTTTGCAGAACCCTTCAGCTTTCAGGTCCTTGGCCCATACCCGCAGATATAGGCGGCTGCGGCCATCGCCTTCGGCCAGTTTTTGGGCATAGGCCACAATGCTGCGGCCAATGCCCTGGCCGCGGGCTTTTTCCAAAAGGAACAGGCGGGACAGGCACATGGCCCCCGTGGGGGTAAGATCCAGCGCAAAATAGCCGACTGGATCGCTGCCCAGATAGATCATGAAATAATTCACAGTTCCGCTGTGGATCTCGTCATCCGTCAGGATATCACTCTGGTACTTTTCCGCCAGGGCGCGGGCTACTTTTGGGGTCAGCTTGGTGTAATGCTGAACAAAAATTTCTTCCGCCAGCTGGCTGATCTGCTCAATATAGCGGGTTTTGGTCACTTGCTTGTAGGTGGGTTTCATGAGGAACCTCCGTAATGTATGGTTATTCAACGGTAACGCTGGCGCGGGCGGGCAGGCAGGCGGCCCAATCGCCCTGCTTGGTCAGTACGCCAAAGGATTCACAGGTGTGGTCTGGGCAGGGGCTTTCCACAAAGCGGATGCCGCCGTTTTCCACAACCAGATGAATGGTGTAATAGCCGGTATCAATATCATAGCGATGGTCAGTGTCCAGCGGGATGCGCAGCTGGGTGCTGTCATCGCCATAGGTCAGCACGGCAACCAGACCGGACCCGGCAGCCGGATGGCCGAAACAGAGCCACAGCACCCCGGCGGCCAGCAGAATGATGATGGCAAACAAAATGTTCAGACGGGTAGATTTTTTCAAGGGGAAAACCTCATTTAATCAGGGTCAAAATTCAAGGTCAGCCGCATGCCGTCAGCCCCGGCGGCTGCGGTGGGGAACGCCTGCTGCGCGGCGGCAAGGCCGGGAGCAAGGTCCGTTACGGCGGCGCTGTAATGGGTCAGCCACAGGCGGCACACGTTGGCTTCGGCGGCAAGAACCCCCGTTTCGCGGCAGGTGGAATGGCCGTATAACTTCGCTTTGGGCAGGTCGGCGTCATCGGCATAGGTGGAATCCATCAACAAAAGATCGGCATCCTGTGCAGCGCGGCGCAGCGCAGCGCAGGGGCGGGTGTCGGTCGCATAGACAACTTTCAGCCCGCGGCGCGGCGGGCCGAGAACCTGGGACGGCAGGAAGCCGCCCACCGGCTGGCCGCTTTGCAGGATGGACCAGTAACGCACGGGGATGCCCGCCGCCTTTGCCCGCTGGGGATCAAACTTGCCCGCCCGCGGCAGGGTGAACGCATATCCGCAGCAGGGTACCCGGTGCTTGAGGGGGAACGCCTGCACACACCCGGCGGGCACTTCAAACTCGCCTTTGCAGTCCGGCAGTTCTTTCAGCCGTAGTTCGAACGGCAGCGGTCCGGCCACGGCGTAAAAGGTGCGCACCACATCCGTCAAACCCGGCGGCCCAGCCATGACGAGGGGGGCAGTGCGGCCCTGGGCGGCCATCGTCTGCCAGATGCCAGGCAGGCCGAAAATGTGGTCCCCGTGGTAATGGGTCAGCAGAATGGCGTCCATGCGGAAAATACTGACCCCGGCCCGGCGCGCGGCAGTCTGGGTGCCCTCGCCGCAGTCCAGCAGCAGGTTGGAGCCGCCCACTGTGATGCAGGCAGCCGCCAGGGCGCGCTTCGGCAAGGGCTGTGTGCCGCCGGTGCCAAGCAGAATGATATCCAGCATGGCCAGAACCTCCGATAGACTTAAGGCAGCACCGCACAATTCCCGCCTGACGGCTTAAGCACCGCTCCGGCGGCTGCGGCACGG
>SAUS01000096.1 GCA_004000625.1 Candidatus Cibiobacter qucibialis
TGGCTTAGCATCTGCCGCACCTCGCTCGCCGTATCGGCACTTAGAATTATGCGGTGTTGCCCTAACTTTATTCAATATTATTACAGGCCAGCGGCAGAGCATAATAAAAATGAATGCCGGAACACCTGCTGAAATATAGAAAATGGGCAGGGCGCACATACAGCGCCCTGCCCGTTTTGCGAATTACTTGCGCAGACCCAGTTCAGCGATCAGAGCACGGTAACGGTTGATGTCCTTCTTCTGCAGATAGGCCAGCAGGTTACGGCGGCGGCCGACCATCTTGAACAGACCACGACGGCTGTGGTTGTCATTCTTGTTGGTCTTCAGGTGCTCAGTCAGGTGGTTGATGCGTGCGGTCAGCAGCGCAACCTGAACTTCCGGAGAACCGGTGTCACCCTCATGGATGGCGGCTTTTGCAATGATGGGCTGTTTTTCGATAGCAGACTTCTGGCTCATAGTAGTAATACCTCGCTTTATAATATTTGCCTACGGCGCAGCAAAGGGCAATCAAGGCTCCCTGATGCAGGGCATACGCCCAAAGCCGGGCCGCGGTAACATTTAGATTATAGCATATCCGGCATAGCGTGGCAAGCCGTAACAGCAAAAAAACTGCACAGATTTTGCCCTGCTTTTCCGGCAGGGGTCACAGGGTCACGTTTTTCAGATTGCGCAGATCCCCGCTTTCGCGGAAATCCTCATAATCCAGGCTCAGGTTCGGGTTGTAGTAGGGGTCATGCAGGATATTCTGCTTACCGTGTACCTCATACAGGCGGGCCTGCTCCTTGGCAAAGCGGGCCTTTTTGGCGGGGTCTTCCTCATCCGAACCGCGGGATTTGCTTTCGTGGTGGTACAGCTCCGCATAGGGGGTCCACACAATACGCCAGCCTTTTTCCCGCAGGCGCAGGCAGAAATCTACATCGTTGAATGCAACAGTAAAGGCTTCATCCAACCCGCCAACGGCATCATAAGCCGATGTGCGCACCAGCAGGCAGGCCGCAGTGCAGGCGGAATAATCCTGCACGGTGGCCAGGCGGAACATGTACCCGCTACCGCCGCGCTTGTGGTACTTGTGGCTGTGGCCCGCATACCCACCCAAACCGGTGATAATTCCCGCGTGCTGGATGGTATCGTCCGGGTAATACAGCATGGCGCCGCAGGCCGCCACGCCGGGCTGGCTGGCTTCGGCCACCATCTGGGTCAGCCAGTTTCCGCTGATGATTTCAATATCGTTGTTGAGCAGCAGTAAGAACTTGCCGTTGGCAAACTTGCGGCCAAAGTTATTGATGCGGCTGAAATTGAACCCGCCGCTGTAAGCCACCACACGGCAGTTGGCATAGCGGTCCGGCAGCTTTTCATAATAAGCCTTTGTGGCGGGGTCGGTGGAGTTATTTTCGATGACGATCACTTCAAACGCTTCGTACAGCGTTTTGGAGTACAGGCTGAACAGACATTTTTCCAGGTCGTCCACATGGTCCTTGTTGGGGATCAGGATGGACACCAGCGGTTCCGGCTCCGGTAGTTCCCACTGCACATGGCAGGTACCGGGGAAGATGCCCTCCTCTACCCTGCCGCTGCGGCCGGTTGCCGCCAGGTGGTCCGCCACGGCTTTCTGCGCGGCTTTTACCACATAGGGCTTGGCCTCGGTGCCGCCGGAGGTGGACGCCGCATGAACCCGCCAGTAATACAGCACCTGCGGGATATGCAGCGGTGCGGCGTTGGCGTCTTTCGCCTGCATGGCGTCGATCAGCCGCAGGAACAGATCATGATCCTGTGCGCCGTCACACTCCGGGCGCTCCCCGCCGATGGCATCAAACAGACTTTTGCGGAACACGGCCAGGTGGCAGATGTAGTTGCAGGCCATCAGGTATTCCGGCGCATAGTCCGGCTTAAAGTGGGCCACATGGGCGGTTTTGGGACTTTTGCGGAAAAGGGCTTCATCGCTGTAGGCGAAATCGGCCCCCGTTTTTTGCAGTTCTTTGCCCATGCAGTAGATAGCGTGCGGGGCCAGGATGTCATCATGGTCTGCCAGAGCCAGATATTCCCCCTGTGCCAGCCGGGCCGCCGCGTTGGTGTTGGCCGCAATGCCCTTGTTTTCAATTTTCACATAGCGAATGCGCGGGTTGGCCGCCACGTGCTTTTGCACCAGCTCCCCCACATAGGTGTGGGCATCGTCCGAAGCATCCGCCAGGCAGAGCTGCCAGTTGTGGGCGGTCTGGTTTTCCACACTATCGAGAAATTCTGTTAAAAAGTTTTGCGGCGTATTGTACAGCGGCGTTAAAATAGAAATGATGGGGAAGGTTTCCGCCGCGGGGTCGCTGCGCTGGACTTCCAGCGCCATGTTGGACGGCCAGTACCGCGCCCGCTTGCCGAAAAAGCGCCGTTTGAAAAAGCCCGCCGCGCGCACGCACATGGTGCCAATGCCCTGTTCCTTCGTCAAGGTACGGGCATAGCCAAATAGTTCTTTGATGCGCTTGGCCTGCTGGTTCATAACGTTACGTCCTTTCGGGTGTCAGATTGTTGGGGGTTGTTCCGTTTCGGGTTCAGGCAGTCCGTCTGCCATGTTTGGGGGTTGGAATCGATGTACAGCCAGATGGTTTCATAATCTGTCTGGGTACGGATGACGTGGTCATGGAAGGATTTTTGCCAGATGGGGTGATGGAGGTGTTTGGTTACGCAGCTCTTTAATTGTTGGACGATGTTGGAAACCGTAGGGGCGCGCATTGTGCGCCCGTCGCCCTGGATCAAAAGCAGCAAATGCACATGGTTGGGCATGACTGCGTATTTTTCCAGATGCACCGTCGGATATTTATCAGGGATTTGCAAAATAGCCTGTTCAACCACATTCCCTATCGCAGAGAGTTCCGGGCAAGGTGACGGGCGCGCATTGCGCGCCCCTACGGCCTGGGAATTCTGCCGCAATCGGGTGGGTTCTTTCCAAAATAAATGCACTCTGCCCTGCGTACAGAAGGTTATGAAATATGCACCATTTTGGCTGTAATCATATCCCTGCAAACGGTTTGGCACTCTTGTATGATACTGCATGCCGTTCACCAAACATAAAAATCCTGATATACTTTACCCATCCAGCCCGTTTGCCTGGCGCTCCATGTTTTCTACAATGATCTTGTGCAAATCGCCCTGGCTGGCGGCGTATTCCAGCACCTTCCAGGGAGTATCGGTGTGGTAATGCACTTTCACCACTTCCTCATCCCCTACCACGATCAGGCAGTCGCCCTCGGCGCTAGCCATGATTCCGGCGCGGATGTCATCCTCGTCCAGGTTGCTGCCTTCGATCAAAAACTGGGTATCAAACTTATTTACCATAGTTTTAACCTCTGCCCCGCCTTATTTCAGCCCAAAGTTTTCAAACAGGTTGTTGAAATGCGGGTTATAGTACGGGTCATAATGATCAATATATTCGTGATACTTCGTGTAAAAGTTTGCCTTTTCGCGGGCATAGCGGGCGGCGTTTTCCGGGGTGGTGTCCAGACCGCGGCTCTTGCTCTCGTAATGGTAGGCTTCGGCACGGGGGGTGTACACATTCAGCAGGCCCTTCTGCCACAGCTTCAGGCAGTAATCCACATCGTTATAGGCCACGGCGAACTTGGCTTCGTCCAGGCCGCCCGCCGCGCGGTACAGCTCCGTTTTGGTCATCAGGCAGGCACCCGTCACGGCCATATAGTCCTGCGTGGTGACAAGGCGGTACAAATCGCCCACAGCCTTGCGCGGGTAGCTCTTGTGGCTGTGGCCTGCACTGCCGTTGATGCCCATAATCACGCCCGCATGCTGGATGGTATCATCTGGGTAATAGAGCTTTGCGCCCACAGCACCCACATCCGGCCGCTGGGAATAGCTCAGCAGCTCCCGCAGAAAATCATGGCTGAGTACCTCGATATCGTTGTTCAGCAGCAGCAGATGCTCGCCCTTGGCAAAGCGCGCACCAAGGTTGTTGACGGCAGAAAAGTTAAACGGCCCCACATAGGTCACCACCCGGCTGTTGGGGTAACGCTCCGGCATGGTTTTGTAGTAGGCGAATGTTTCCTGCTGTTCAGAGTTATTTTCAATGACCAGGACTTCAAAGTTATCATAGCCTGCGTTGGCATACAGGCTTTTCAGGCAGCGATCCAAATCGTCAATATGGTCTTTGTTGGGGATCATAACGCTGACCAGCGGGTGGCCGGTCAGCTCGTACCGCACCTGGAACGCACCGGGCGCGTCCTCCACCTGCATGGCTTTGCCGGGCAGGTTCAGCCGCTTGAGCTGGGCATCGATTGCGCGCATACCGGCCGCCAGGGCATAGGGCTTCGCCTCCATGCCCGCCGCGGTGGAACCCGCATGGCCGCGCCAGATATAGAGCACCTTTTTGATATGGGCAATTTTATCCCGCGTGGTCTGTTCGGTCAGGCGCAGCATCAGGTCATGGTCCTGTGCACCATCGTACTCACTGGATTCATATGCACCGGCACGGTCCAGCAATGCGCGGGAGAACACCGCCAGATGGGTGATGAAGTTGACCCCGCGCAGATAGTCCGGCGCAAAGTCCGGCTTAAAGTGGTAGCCGCCCAGCTGTTTCAAATCCGCCGAAAGCACGATCTCATCGCTGTACACCAGCTCGGCTCCCTGGCTTTGCAGGGTTTTCACGCTCTCATACAGCGCGTTGGGGTACAGCACATCGTCATGGTCCAGCAGGGCGATATACGTCCCCGTTGCCAGCGCAAAGCCTGCCGTGGTGTTGGCCGCAATGCCGCCGTTTTCCACTTTCTTATACAGGATGCGCGGATCCTTTGCCGCGGCCTTGCTGGCATGGGTGCTGAACGCGGCATGGGCTGCGTCCGAAGCATCCACCAGCACCAGCTGCCAGTGGGGGTAGGTCTGCTTTTGCACGCTGGCCAGCATCTGGCCAAAGAACTTTTCCGGCGTGTTGTACAGTGGCACTACAACGCTTACCACTGGTCCCGGCTTGCCGTCTGCGTACTCGGCGCGCTGGGCTTTCAGCTCCCGGCGCAGGGGCAGGTCTGCCCGGTGCTGCCAGGAATCATGGTGGAACGCCAGCCCCACGCGGAAGGTCACATCGCGCCACAGCTGCTCGGCACCCTGCTCTTTCAGGGTGGCGGCGCTGCGGCGGGCAAGGTCTGACAAATGGGCGGGGTTCAGCAGGCGTTTGGCCATGCCGCCCACACTGTCCGCCTGGGCCACATCCGCCGGGCGGTTCTGGTTCGTGTCCTGTGCCATGCGCCTTATCCCTCCACTTTGTCCGCCTTCATGGCGTCCTTCTTTTCAAACTTGCGGTATTCCGCCGTCACCTCTTTGGTAGGGCCAAGGCGGCGCAGGTGGCCGTGGTCCAGCCAGGCCACCTTATTGCACATGCGCTCAATCTGCTCAATGGAATGGCTGACCAGAATCACGGTCGTGCCGCCGGAAAGCAGCTCCGCCATGCGCTTCTCACACTTTTCCTGGAACAGGAAATCACCGACCGAAAGGATCTCATCCGCAATCAGGATATCCGGCTTGGTCATGGTTGCCACGGCAAAGGCCAGGCGTGCCACCATGCCGGAGGAATAGTTTTTCAGCGGCACATCCAAAAATTCCTGCAGCTCGCTGAACTCCACAATATCGTCAAACTTGGAATCAATATACTTGGGGGTATAGCCCAGGACCGTGCCGTTCAGGTAGATGTTTTCCCGCGCGGTCAAATCCATGTCAAAACCGGCACCCAGTTCGATCAGCGGCGCAATGGTGCCGTTCACCGTCACTTTACCGGCGCTGGGCTTGTAGACGCCGGAAATCACTTTCAGCAGCGTACTTTTGCCGGAGCCGTTCAGGCCGATCAAGCCGTAAAAATCCCCCGGCATAATGTCAAAGCTAACATCCGAAAGGGCGAAGAATTCATCAAATCGCACACCGCCGTGCAAAAGGGCCACAAAATATTCTTTCAGGCTTTCGTGCTTTTCTTTTGCCAGGTTAAAACGCATCGAAACATGGTCGATGGAAATAATGGGCTGTTGCTTTTGTTCGCTCATCTTGCAGCCCCCTTACATATACAGGACAAATTTGTCCTGGTTCTTTTTGAATACATACACACCGATCCCCAGACTTAGCGCAGAACACAGGAAAGGAATCAGCACCATGTTCAGGGTCAGGCCGGTGCCCCACATCACGCAGGAACGCACCGCCGTGATGTACCAGTAGATGGGGTTCAGGTTGATGACAGCCTGCATCCAGGATGCCATCTGACTGGGGTCATAGAAAATGGCACTGCCGTATACCAGCAGGGTGCAGAAGACCTCCCAGATGTGCATGATATCGCGCACAAAGACATACATCGTGGACAGGATCAGCCCAACGCCCAGGCTGAAAACGAACAGCATAACAATGGGATACACCGCCAGCAGCACCGTGCGCAGCGAAATATGGGACCAGGTAACCAACGCTACAAAGAAGAGCGCCACCAGGCTGAAAAAGAAGTTGACCAGCGCAAAGCAGCATTTTTCCAGTGGAAAAATGTACTTGGGGATATAGACCTTGCGCAGCAGCGGGCCGTTTTTCAGCACGCTTTCCATCGCCATGCTGGTGGATTCGCGGAAGAAGTTGAACATCAACTGGCCAATGATCAAAAACAGCGGGAAATCCTCAATGCCATCCCCGCGCTGGTTGAACAGCGCGCCGAACACAGCCCACATGACAAGGCAGGTCAGCAGCGGGTTGAGCACGCTCCAGGCAACGCCCAGCACGCTGCGGCGGTACTTGAGCTTAAAATCCCGCGTGATGAGGTTTTGCAGCAGGTAGCGGTATTTCCAGAAACTTGCAAACGAGTTTTTTAAATTCTGCACATCGGTTCCCCTGAATCAGTATTTTTCAAAGTATTCAAACTTCTGCTCGGCAAAGGGCGTGTGCTCTTTGTCCTTGGCGCTGGTCTTATGCTCGCAGCCGCAGTCCGGCCACTGAACGTTGACGGTCGGGTCATCATAGGGGATGCCGCCCTCTGCGGTCGGATCATATACGTCGGTACACTTATAGCAGAATTCCGCCACATCAGACAGCACCAGAAAGCCATGGGCAAAGCCTTCCGGGATATAGAACATCTTTTTGTTCTCGGCGGAAAGGGTCACACCCACCCACTTGCCAAAGGTTTTGCTGTTGGGGCGGCAGTCCACGGCAACGTCGTACACTTCGCCCATGGTCACACGCACCAGTTTGCCCTGGGTATGGTTCTTCTGGAAATGCAGGCCGCGCAGCACGCCCTTGGTGGAGCGGCTCTGGTTATCCTGTACAAAGGGCTTGTCAATCCCGGCGGCGGCAAAATCGTCGATCTGATACGTCTCCATAAAATAACCGCGGTCATCGCCAAACACGGTCGGTTCGATCACAACAACGCCGGGGATTTCGGTTTCAATAAAATTAAACTTACTCATTTTTTATATTCTCCTTTTATCGTTCGGGCTTTGCCCGCAGAATAACATAATAATACAGATACATTATATTCTGTTTCCGGTTTTTGTGCAAGACTTCCTGAGGCAATACCGCATAATTCTAAGTGCCGATACGGCGAGCGAGGTGCGGCAGATGCT
>SAUS01000097.1 GCA_004000625.1 Candidatus Cibiobacter qucibialis
CTGCCGCACCTCGCTCGCCGTATCGGCACTTAGAATTATGCGGTATTGCCTTAGAAATTTTGTACAAAAATACCCTCAACTTTTTTGAAACAAAATTTCTCAAGCCCCCTTTTCTTTTTATTATAACGCGAATATAATGAACATATCAAGTCATTATTTTGCCATATCGCGGGGCAAAAAATCTTTTTCTCTCGTTTATTCTTTGCATCGTGCAATTTGGTAAGCTTTTCTGATATAAAATTTCACAGCGTTTACCGCAACAGGAGGTTTCCCCATGGTTCTGAATGGTCTTGACCACCTGGCTGACGCCGCGCCCTGGCTGAAAGGGCGGCGGCTCGGCCTGATCACCTCGACATCCGGCGTAACTCGGATGCTGACATCCGGCATTGATGCCATCCACGCGCAGTTCCCGCTGACAGCGCTGTTCGGCCCGGAGCACGGCGTACGCGGCGACCATGACGCCGGTGCTACCGTGGAAACCTACACCGATCCCGCCACCAGACTGCCGGTGTACAGCCTGTACCGCAAGGATTCCCAGCACATGACGCCGGAGATGCTGGACCTGGTAGATACCGTGATCTATGATATCCAGGATATCGGCGCGCGGTTTTATACTTACATTTCCACCCTGTTGTATGTGATGCGGGACTGCGCCGCCGCGGGCAAAGAACTGGTAGTGCTGGACCGCATCAATCCCCTGGGCGGCAAGGTGGAGGGCGGTTTGCTGCAGCCCGGTTTTGAAAGCTTTGTGGGGGCCTATCCCCTTACAACCCGGTACGGCCTGACCCCCGGTGAATTTGCCCGCCTTGCCAACGAGGAACAGCACATTGGCTGCCAGCTGCATGTGCTGCCGGTGCTGGGCTGGAAACGGGAGATGCTCTTTCCCGAAACAGGGCTGTACTGGATGATGCCCAGCCCGGCCATTCCCAACTTTGAAACCGCGCTGCTTTACCCCGGCACCTGCCTGACCGAGGCCACCAACATTTCGGAAGGGCGCGGAACCTCGGCCCCGTTCGAATTGATCGGCGCACCGTTCATCAACGGTGCGGCATTGGCTGACTGGATGAACTCTAAAAAGCTGCCGGGCGTAATTTTTACCGCGGCTTACTTTACGCCCAGTGCTTCCAAACATGCAGGCAGGCGCTGCGAGGGCGTACACATCCACCTGACCGACACCAAAGCGTATGACACCATCCGCACCGGCACCGCCCTGCTGTATGCCATCCGCGAGATATACCCCAACGATTTTGCCCTGCGCCAGCCCGAAGATGAAAAAGCCCTGCTGCCCATCAACCGCCTAACCGGCAGCGATGCACTTGCCCACGATTGGCCGGACTTTGACGCGCTGATGGAACGCTGGGAGAACGAGGCAAAAGCGTTTGATGAAAGGGCAGCGTTTGCGAGAATGTACGAATGATAAGTTAAGAGGGAGGAGTTAGGAGTTTTGCGGCATCACAAGGTTGGAGCTGGACGAATTAGGAATTAGCAATGGGCAATTAAAAAGAATAAAGGCAATACCGCATAATTCTAACTCCTCCCTCCTAACTAAAAATTTTCCTCATAATCAGAAGGAGCCTAAACATGACAGACCTTGAACGTATCGGCCAGCGCCTTGTCACTGGCTTTCCCGGAACCGCCCTCACACCGGAACTGGTGCAGGTGGTCAAAGAATATAAGATCGGCAACATCATCCTTTTCCGCGAAAACATTGCCAGCGCGGACCAGCTGCGGACCCTGTGCGCTGACCTGCAAACCCTCATCCGCAGCGAAACCGGCCACGACGCTTTTATCATGATTGATCAAGAGGGCGGCGCTGTGACCCGCCTGCCGGAAAGCTGCATCAATGTACCAGGCTCCATGGCGCTGGCCGCCACCGGTGACCCCGAAACCACCTATCTGGCCGGCAAGCTGACCGGCGAAGAGCTGCGCAGTCTGGGTGTCAACTTTAACCTGGCCCCCAGCGTGGATGTCAACTGCAACCCTGCCAACCCCATCATCGGGGTGCGCAGTTATGGCGATACCCCCGCCACCGTGGCCAAGTATGCCGCCGGTATGATCCGCGGCCTGCAGGATGGCGGCGTGCTCTGCCTGGCCAAACATTTCCCCGGCCACGGCGATACTTCGCTGGACAGCCACCTCACCCTGCCCTGTGTAGACAAGCCCCGCGATGAACTGGAACGGATGGAGCTGGCTCCCTTCCGCGCTGCCATTGCCGACGGCGTACCCGCCATCATGACGGCGCATATCCTGTTCCCAGCGCTGGATGACAGCGGTGTGCCCGCCACCATGTCCCGCCGCATCGTCACCGGCCTGCTGCGCGGCGAAATGAGCTTTACCGGCCTTGTCACCAGCGACTGCATGGAGATGCAGGCTGTGCAGAAGTTCTTTGGTTCGGTCAACGGCGTGCTGGCCGCCATGAACGCCGGGGTGGATCTGGTGCTGCTTTCCCACACCACCCTGCTTTCCGGCGAAGCCGCCAAGGCTGCCGCCGAAGCTTTGCAGTCCGGCAAACTGGATCGCAAAGAGATGGAAGAAAGTGTGGACCGCATTCTGGCCGCTAAGGCCAAGCTGGCCGCCGTGCCCGCCGCCGCGTTTGATGCGGAGCAGGCCGCCGCCCTGAATGACAAGCTGCTGCGCGCCACCATTACCGAAGTGCATGTACCCAAAGCAGGCCGCCCTAACGTGGGCGGGCACCCACTGTGCCTGGGCTGCCAGGTCTACCGCACCGGCCTTGTGGGCAATGTGGTGGATGATGTACAGCAAAGCTTTCCCGTTATGATGGCCAAAGCGCTGGGTGGAGATGGTTTTACCACCCCCATTGATCCCAGCGAGGATGAAATTTACGAGTGGGTGCGCCGCGCCGAAAGCTACACCAGTATCGTGATCGGCACCTATAACGGCCACCTGCATCCACAGCAGCTGGAAATGGTCAAAGCACTGGCCCAGAACAGCGGAAAACCGGTCACTGTAGTGGCACTGCGCAACCCGTATGACCTCTTCCCCCTGCCGGAAAGTGTCTACACCCTTGCCGCGTATGAATACACCGCCCACAGTACTGCCGCCGTGGCGGATGTTCTGCTGGGCCGCCATGCCGCAACAGGCCGCCTGCCCATTGCTACGCCGGAACAGGAGGCCCAATGATGCCCTACTATGTTGGCATTGACGGCGGCGGAACCAAAACCTCCGTGGAGCTGCGCACCCGCGGTTCCGCAGCCCACAGCCGCGCTGTGTTTGGCCCCCTGAACTGCAACAGCGACCGCACCGCTGCCGCCAAAACCCTGACCGATACGCTGGCCTGGCTAGCTGCCCAACCGGAAGGGCTGGCCGGGTGCGATGGGCTTTGCATCGGCAGCGCAGGTATCAGCAACCCGGATGCTTACAACTTTATTCAGGATATCATCCGCGCAGGCGGCTACACTGGCCCGCTGCAAATCGTTGGCGACCAGGTCACGGCGCTGGCCGGTGCCTTGGGCCAGCCGGTGGGCACTGTGCTGATTGCAGGCACCGGTTCCATCTGTTACGCCCGCACGGCCGATGGCCGCGAAGCCCGCAGCGGCGGCTGGGGACATCTGATCGACGACGAGGGCAGTGCCTATGCACTCGGACGGGATATTCTGCGCGCCGTGGTGCGCGCTGCCGATGGCCGTGCCCCCGCCACAGCTCTGACGGAGCTGGTCGCCCAGCGCCTGGGTGCGCCAGGCGTGCAGCCGGTTATCCGCTTCACCTATGCCCCCACCACAACCAAAAAGGAAATTGCCGCCCTGGCCCCCCTGCTGGACCCTGCCTTGCAGCAGGGCGATGCCGCGGCGCAGGCCATTATTGCCCATGCCGCTGATGAACTGACCCAGATGGCTGCCGCCGCCATGCAGCCCCTTGGTTTGCAGACCGGCAGTATGGCCCTGCTTGGCAGTGTGCTGCAAAAAAATGAAACCCTGCGTGCCGCCGTTATCACCCGCCTGACTGCCCAGTTCCCCACCCTCACCTTCCCCGAACCCGTTGGCGATGCCGCGGATGGGGCAGCGGTTATGGCGGAAAATAGTTAGGAAGTAGGAGTGAGGTGTTAGGAGTTGGTATAATTAGCAATGAGGAATTCGTCATTCGATATGGATATCGTTACCTGTCCCATTGATCTATTCTTTCCTCTCCAACCCAAACCGAGACAACTCCTACCGCCTCCTTCCTAACTCCTAACTTACTTCTTGCTACTAATATCCACACACCCAAATTGGAGGTTTTCCCATGCCTGATATGCTTGTTAAACTGTATGACCTGCCTGATGAAGCCCCGGCCCTGGCGCGGAGCCACGCGTTTGGGGTCGAGATCCGCCGTGCCATGGCGCCGGACCGCCAGCGCGTGCTGGATTGGGTGCGCACCCACTCTGGCGACTGCGCTGCCGGTGAATGCGCTGTCAGTTTTGCCCATACGCCCATTGGCTGCTGGATCGCCACCCGCGGCAGCGAGATCGTGGGTTACGCCTGTTACGATGCCACCGCGCCGGACTTTTTCGGTCCCACCCGTGTGCTGGACAGTGAGCAGGGCCACGGTGTGGGCACTGCCCTGCTGCTGCGCTGTCTGACCGCCATGCGGGAATACGGGTACGGCTATGCCATCATTGGCAGCGTTGGCCCGGTGGAATTCTATCAGAAAACCTGCAATGCCACCGTTATTCCAGATTCCGACCCCGGAATTTATAAAGATTTTTTGCGCGGAATGGAAAAAAGAGCGGAAAAGCATTGATAATTAGCAATGAGTAATTAGAAATTGAATGTAAGGCAGTGTCCGGTGCGAGATTTGCACCGGGCGCTGCCTTTTTATGTTCGAATTCCATTTGTTTGCAGCGTCCGCCGTGTATTTCAACGTTTCTCCCCGGCGCGATGAGGGCATCGCGCCCTACAGGATATTTTGGGCAACACCGCATAATTCCCCCCTTGCGGCTTAAGCACCGCTCCGGCGGCTGCAGCACGGCATCTGCGTTGCCAAAATGCTCGATAATGTCGGGTTGCGGTACCCGCATCGTGCTTCGGGGGCAAAAGCCCCTCGCACTCTGCGACCGCTGCCCCTGCTTCGGTTCGCTGTTTCCGCCACTGGCGGCGCTCACCTTTGCAGCATCCAGTATTATCTGCGCTTTTGGCTTAGCAGCTGCCGTGCCTCGCTCGCCGTATCGGCACTTAGAATTATGCGGTATTGCCTTAGGAGTTGAAAGTGCGGCTTACGCCGCAAATTTTGAAAAAGGTGAAAGACTTAATATCCAAAATTGCGCGCGGCAGCGCACACCAATAACTCCTAACTTCTAGCTCCTCCCTCCTAACTCCTAACTAAAAAATTCCCGGCCGTTCCTTGGAGGAGAAACGGCCGGGGTGAAGGGGAAGATATGGTGTAGAGAGGAAACGTTACATGAAATTCAGCGCAAAAGCTTTTGCTTTACATATCAGCCAGCAATGCTCTTGTACTGCTCATTGACTTCCTTGGTCCAGTCAGCGCCGCCCATGTCGTTCCAGCTCTGCTTAAAGCTTTCCCAATCGGCTTCGGTCTTCTGGCCCATGATGTACTCAATGATGAAGGAAGTTGCGGTATCGGACAGCGTGGAGGAAGCGCGCTGCTCAGTAGCGGTTGCACCGCCGTAGAAGTAGTTGGTCTCATAGAAACCTGTCTCGCGTGCGGTCAGGCCAATGTCAATACCCATGCCCTTTTCCAGGCGGCTCTTGTACTGGCCCCAGGAGGTGCCGCGGTTTTCAGAGTTGTTGCCGTTGGTCAGCCAGTCATCCATATAGTCGTACATGACTTTCTCGTACTCGACCTTCAGAGAATCGCGATCCTTTGCCTCATAAGCTGCCCAGATTTCGGGGCGGTAGGTTGCCCAAGGTACCGGGAAGTAGATGTAAACCGGCAGATAGAAAACGGATGCGCCGTTCTCGGCTTTATCCAGACCATTGAAGATGGTCTTATCGGTCGCGCAGTTTTCGTTAACAGCCATGCCCAGGTTGATCAGCTTGACAAGAGCTTCTTCTGCGTGTTCGGGGGCGTTCTTGGTAACAACGTTAAAGAATTGGATGGAAGCCTGGTTCATAGCGGGCTTTGCATTGCCGCCCAGGTTGGGCAGGTTGATTTCTTTCCAGTCGGCGTCGGGGTTGGCATCCTTGTTCTGGTTCAGCGGCCATGCGGGGATGTAGTAGGTACCAAAGGTAGCGCCAACCTGGTCAGAGGTAACGCGCTCGGTGAACTGGTCAGAGTTCCAGGTTGCAAAGTCGGGTGCCAGAGCACCGCGGTCATACAGATCTTTCAGGCCGTTCAGAGCATCGACCATCTCGTCCTGAACGATACCGTTGACGAGCTCGCCATCGCGCATGATCCACTTGTTGGGGTATGCACCGTAAGCCTGGAAGTAAGCGGCCAGAGCAAAGTTGGTGTTCAGCACGCTGGAAGTGGAGCCGAGGCCTGCGGTAGCCTTGCCGCCGTTGACGGTGGGGCCGTACTCAGCAAACTTGACCAACATATCGTTCATTTCCTGCACATTGGTGGGTTCGCTCAGCCCCAGGGCATCCAGCCAGTCAGAACGGTAGTACAAACCGGCAACGCCTTCGGTCGGGTCCAGTGCAGCGGGAATGCCATACAGCTTGCCATCGCGGGAAGCATACTGCATGGGGGCTTCGCCCAGCATGTTCAGAATGTTTTTCACATCGTCGCTTGCATCGTTATTGTAAGCGTCGGTCAGATCACGCAGGTAATCGCTATCCAGGAATTCATAGAAGTTTTCGCTGTCCAGCATGACGATATCAGGAAGCTCGCCGGAGCTGAACTGGAGAGCTAGACGCTCGGAAAGCTGATCGTTGGGAACCATCCACAGGAAGTTCAGTTCAATGTTCAGGTAGTCTTTTGCCAACTGGACCAGAGAGTTGGTTTCGGGGGTGGTGCCGTCTTTCACGCTGCTGTCGGCGTCCCAGCCAACACAAACATTCAGGGTAACAGTCTCATCGAACGGCGTCATCCATTCCAGACCTTCGGGCAGGTCAGCAACGGGTTTTGCTGCGGTAGTGGCGGAGGAAACAGCGGTGGAATCAGATGCTGCGGTTGCGGTGCTGGATGCTACAGCAGAAGAGCTGCCGCCGCAAGCGGAAAGGGCAAGTGAAAGTGACATGGCTGCTGCCATCGCGGCAGCGCTGCGTTTCGTAGACTTTTTCAAAGTGGTCCCTCCTTTTGATTTGGTTGGGGGCAAACCGGGAAGCAGCATGTGGTGGTATGTTCGGCTCCCCTGCCGCCCCTGTCATTCCGTACAAAAACTAGCGCGCTTCGTATAATCTTATTGTACTCACTGCAAGTGTCATTTTCAATCAATAGAAATTGACATGGAATGCTGTTCTGTTTACATTTCAGTTAGGGCAACACCGCACAATTCCCGCCTTACGGCTTAAGCACCGCTTCGGCGGCTGCGGCACGGCATCTGCGTTGCCAAAATGCTCGATAATGTCGGGTTGCGGTACCCGCA
>SAUS01000098.1 GCA_004000625.1 Candidatus Cibiobacter qucibialis
CCGTGCCGCAGCCGCCGGAGCGGTGCTTAAGCCGTCAGGCGGGAATTGTGCGGTGTTGCCAATATATTTTCGACGTTTCAGAGACACCTTAGGGCTATCTCAAAAGGAAGTGACCCCCCTATGCCGGAAGGCTACACCCATGTGCGCACCGCCCAAAAGGCCGCGCATGCCATCCATTATAAATTGCAATGCCCCGCAGCGTTTGCCGCCGGTGCCAATGGGCCGGACAGCTTTTTCTGCTATGAAGTGTGGAAAAAGGGCCAAAACCGCACCTATAACCTGCCGCTGCTTGGCAACCGTATGCACGAGGATAAGACCGGCGCCTTTCTGCTGGCCCTGCTGCACCACACCCACACCCAGGCGCAGATCGAGTATACGCTGGGCTTTTTGTGCCACTATGCGGCGGATACCGTTATGCACCCTTACGTTGTGTTCGTCAGCAGCCCCGGCCAGCCCTACGGCATGAAAGGCGGCCACGGCTACTTTGAAATTGCGCTGGATTCCACCCTGCATGCCGAGGATACCGGCGTTTCGGAGGTCCCGGCGGATGATTCCAGCCCGGTGCCGGTCGGGCAGGACCTGGCGGAAATTGCCGCATTGCTGCACCAGTGTATTCTGGAGGTATATGGGCAGGATATCAGCGTGGAAGCCCTGGCGGACAGCTTTTATTACACCTACCGCCTGCGCCGCCTTTTCACCAGCCGCCACGGCGTGCGGCGGGCGTTCTATTGGGTGCTGGAGCTGTTTTTTGGCGGGCGCGGGTTCATCACCGGGCATGTATCCCCGGCACACCTCAAGCTGAACCTGCCGGAGGATTGGACTGACCCCGCCACCGGCGAAGAGCGCCACGGCGGTGCCTTTGCCCTGCTGAAGGATGCCCAGCACCGCTGCGAGCTGTTTATGACAGCCGCCCTTGGCCACTGGATGGGCAAACTGGACGAGGAAATTCTGGAAAAGACCCTTGGCAGCATGAGCTACATCACCGGTACCGAAACCGAGCAAAGCAAAAGCCAACAAGCGCCGGATGCGGAACAGGCAGGCGAAACCGCCTGACATCCCCGCGCCCGACCTTTGCGGATAGATTATTACAACACGAAAGGAACTAACACCTATGGTTCGTATTACGATGCAGAACGGCAAAACCATTGACATTGAACTGGATGCTACCGCAGCACCGATCACCTGCGAAAACTTTTTGAAACTGGTCAATCAGGGCTTTTATAACGGCCTGACCTTCCACCGCGTCATCCCCGGCTTTATGATCCAGGGCGGTGACCCGTCCGGCAACGGCACCGGCGGCCCCGGCTGGCACATCAAGGGCGAGTTCCTGCAGAACGGCGTGAACAACCCCATCAAGCACACCCGCGGCGTGATCAGCATGGCCCGCGCTATGGACCCCAACTCTGCCGGCAGCCAGTTCTTCATCATGCACCAGGATGCTCCGCATCTGGATGGCCAGTATGCTGCATTTGGCCATGTTATCAGCGGCATGGACGCTGTGGATGAAATCGCCGCAGCTGCCACTGACTGGAACGATAAGCCCCGCACCCCGGTCGTGATGGAAAAGGTCGAAGTTATCGGCTGACATCCTGCCGTAAAATTGTAACAAAAAGCGCATGTGCTGTTCCCGAACCGGGAAAGATGCACATGCGCTTTTGCGTTATGGATAACCGTTTTTCAAAAACAGCAGGGGAGCCGCTTACCCAAAGATGGAGCCCACGTTGCCCAGGAAAGATGCCACGCTGTTCAACTGCTGCTGCAGCTGGGCCACTGCGTCCATGGTGGCGGGCAGCTTGGCCATCACATCGTTCAGGGCGTCCACATCGATCTGGCTCAGCTTATCGGCAATGTCGGGCAGGGTCTGCATCATGCTGTCCAGCTGTTCGGTGTCCAGCTTGGCAAGGCTGTTCTGCAAGGTGCCGGCAATCTCGTTCACCTGGGCGCAGGTGGTGATCACCTGGTTATACGCCGTGTTGAACCGCAGCAGCAGCCCGCCCATAATCAGGCAGAGCACCACCACAATGGCAATAGCGGCCCACAGCAGCCGCTTTTGGCTGCGCAGCAGGGCGCGGTTTTGCTGATCCTGCAATTCCAGCTGCGCTTCCACGCGGTCCAGCTGGTGCTTCAGGTCCAGGGCGTCCACCTTGCCGTCACCGGTTTCATCGTCAGTGGCATTCAGGGCGGCCACTTTGGTGTTCAGGGCATCGTCCATCTGTTTGTTCAGCTTTTCCATGGGGCAAAACTCCTTTCTTGTATGGGCTGCATGCGGCATGCTTTGGTTACTGTGGGGCTTTCATCTCAAACCAGAAGGTGGAACCTTTGCCGACCGTACTGTTTACCCCAAAGGGGAAATCATGCTGCTGCAAAATGGCCTTGGTGATGGAAAGCCCCAACCCGGTACCGGTCTTGCCGGCATCCTGGCGGGCGCGATAGTAGCGGTCGAACAGGTGCGGCAGTTCCTCCGGCGGGATGCCGGGGCCGTGGTCCTCCACTTCCACCCGGCAACCGCCGTTTGGCATGGGGATGGCCCGCAGCACAAACACACCGTCCGCACCCATATGGTGGGTGGCGTTGCCCAACAGGTTGTGCAGCACCCGTTCCATCATGGCGGGGTCGGCGCGTACCATGCATTCCTTGTTGGCTTCCAGCTGCAGCGTCCAGCCATTCTGCTCGCACACGGCGTCATAGCGGCCCGCGACCTCAAAGCAAAGCTGGCTCATGTCAAAATCAACGGGGTTAAGCTTTTCTGCACCGCTGGAAACTTTGCTCAGCTCCATCACGCTGTTTACCAGCGCGCTCAGGCGGTCAGTTTCGTCCACAATAATGCTGCACTGTTCGGTGCGCTTGGCCTTGTCATCGCCGGTAATATCGCGCACCGTTTCGGCATAGCCCTTAATCAGGGTCAGCGGGGTGCGCAGGTCATGGCTGACATTAGCCAGGATATCTTTTTCCAGCTGGGCGGAGCGTTTGACTTCCTGCGCCATGTGGTTGAACTCCCGCCCCAGCAGGCCCAGCTCATCATTGCGGACTACCGGCACCTGAACATCATAATTGCCGTCGGCAATCTCGCGGGCACCCTCCGAAAGCTGGCGCATCGGGCGGGTGAACCACCGGCTGAACAGCGCCGCCACCAACAGGTTGAGCGCAATCAAAAAGATGGCAACCGGAATCAGCACACTGCGCATGACCTCGGCGGCTGTTTCAATCTGTGCCAGGCTGGCGGATACGATCACACCGTAACTGCCGTCTTTGGTCAGGCAGCCCACCAGCATCTGCCGGTTGCCGCCGGATTCAATAATTTTGTACAGCGAACCCTCATTGTACAGGGCATGGCGGGCCAGGATGGCGGTTCGGGTGTCTGGGGTATATACCGTCATGTTATCGCCGAAAGTGGCCATGCTGTTGTGTAAAATGCAGGGGTAAAGCCCCTCCAAAAACTGCACGCTGCGGCAGGTGTTATCGCTGATATCAATGCAGCAGTTGTCCACATTGATCACGCCGTTTTCCAGTGCGGTTTTCAGGTTGGACCAGAACGTTTCGTTCTGCAGCGTCAGGGAACCATAATCCCGGCTGGAAATCTGGCCCCCGGCGGAATCAATCATTCCGGCGATCACGCTGGATTCGCGTTCCAGCCGCTTTTGAATGTTGCGGTTGTACATGGGCTGCAGGCCATAGGTGATCAGCCCCCACACCAGCCCAAGGGTCAGCACAGTAATACCGCACAAAAACAGCATCAGCTGGCCCTGCACCCCCAGCGCCCAGCCATGGGTGTGCGGTGCGCTGCCCGGTTGCTTTGGTTTACGCAAAATCGCGGCCCCCTAACGTTACTGTGCGGTATCGGGGTCAAACTTGTACCCCACGCCCCACACGGTAACAATATAGCCGCGGCAGCTGCCAAGGTGGCTGCGCAACATTTTAACATGGGTATCTACCGTGCGGTCCTCGCCATAATAGTCATAGTTCCACACTTTTTGCAAAATTTTCTCGCGGGAAAGGGCAATGCCCTTGTTGTTGACCAGAAACACCAGCAGGTCAAACTCTTTGGGGGTCAGCGGGGCTTCCTGCCCGGCCACCTTAACGCTGTGGCTGGCGGTGTCGATCACCAGATTTCCAAAGGTATACACATTACCCTCGGCAACCGGGGCGGGCATGGTGCGGGCCAGTACGGCCTTCACGCGGGCAACCAGCTCCCGCGGGCTGAACGGCTTTACCACATAGTCATCCGCGCCGCCCTCCAGCCCGGCCAGTTTGTCATATTCTTCGCTGCGGGCGGTCAGCATGATCACCGGTGTCATGATCTTGCGGGTGCGCATCTCGCGCAGGCAGGTCATGCCATCCATAAACGGCATCATAATATCAAGGATCACCAGGTCAATGCCGCCGTTTGCCAGCTCGGCCAGCGCCTGTGTGCCGTCCCCGGCTTCGGCACAGGTAAAGCCCGCGTACTGCAGGTGCTCGCGGATCAAATCCCGAATGCGCGGTTCATCGTCAACGATCAAAACTCTTGCCATTTCTAATCCACCTCATCTGGGCACAAATCACCCTTGAGTTACTATTACTATACCATAATAACGGCGAACCGTGGAGAATTTGTGAAAACTTTTTAAGTTTTTTTCAAATTTTTATCCGCCACGGTCTATTACGCAAACTGTACCGCAATTTTGCTCCGCCAGCTCTTGCAAGCCCGCGGGCAATGCGCTACAATATGGATGCAATGCCCGGTACATATTTTACAACGTGCGCCGGATGAAAAAAGGAAGTTGATCGCATGTTCTGGTTGATTTTGCTGATTGTTGTGGCGGCACTGTGCGCGCTGGTGCTGTTTTTGGTGGCTCCCGCCGCTGGCCGCAAGGAGCTGCGCACCCCCTTTGCGGGCCGCAATTTTGCCCACCGCGGCTATTTTGGCAAGGATCAGCGCCCGCCGGAAAACAGCCTGCCCGCCTTTGCCGCCGCCGTGCAAAACGGATACGGCATGGAGATGGATGTGCAGTTCAGCAGCGACCGTAAGCTGCTGGTGTTCCATGATGATACCCTGACCCGCATGACCGGCACCAAAGGCTGGGTGCGGGATTACCCCTATGACCAGATATGCCAGATGCCGCTGAAAGGCAGCGCCGAGCACGCCCCGCTGTTCAGTGAGTTTTTGCAGACAGTGGACGGCAAAACCCCGCTGATTATCGAGATCAAGAGCCGCCATGAATATACCGGCGAATATCTGGACGCCCTGTGCCACGCCACGCTGGACGGCCTGAAAGGCTACAACGGCCCCTATTGCATTGAAAGCTTTGACCCCCGCGTGGTCAAGCGCATCCGTAAATTTGCGCCGCAGGTACTGCGTGGCCAGCTGGTGGATAGTTACCGTGCTTACCGTAAGGAAGGCGCGAACCCCATCCATGCGTTTGTCATCAGCCACTGCTTTGGCAACTTTATGGCCCGGCCGGACTTTATTGCCTGGTGCCCGGACAAACAGAACTGGGCCGTGCGGCTGTGCGCCCGCCTTGGTGCCATGATGGTTATGTGGACCGCCCTGCCGGAGCATGACCAGGCCGCGCTGGAAAAACAGTACGATGCCGTCATCTTCCAGTGGTACCACCCGGAAGTTAAGTACAAATAAGAACCGCGGTTCTAAATACAGCAGCCCCCTCATATCGTTGCGTAAAAGCATTGCAACGTTTTTGAGGGGGCTGCATTTATGTTTTTATTTACAGTTACCAAACCTGGTCTGCGGCAGGCGGGGGCGCTTGCCCTTTGCGCTGTCTGCCTGGCTGGCACGGTTACGGCGGCGGTGCGCCTGGCGGGCAAAAGCGTGGCTGCCAGCGCTACAGTGCAAACCACAATTGAAAATACCCAGGATATCGGCACCTACTTTACCGGCTACGGTTTTGAGGTGGACTTGAGCACCGCCGCGGTGGACAAAGTGAAGATCCCCAAAAAGTGGGACGACAGCTTTACTGCCTTTAACCAGGTGGTGGGGGAAAGCGGCCTGACCCTGGCGGACTATAAGGGAAAAACGGTGGAAAAATGGACGGTACTCTGCCCGGCGCGCTCAGATGGCGCAACAGACACCTACTGTGTGCTGCTGGTATATAAAGCAAAGCCGGTTGGCGCCTACCTGCTGGAAAAGCCCTCCGGCGAGGTGAGCGGCCTGATTACCGCGTCCCAAACCGCCGCCGAAGCCGAACAGCAGGCCGCCGAAACCAGCGCCGCCCTGCCGGACGAGGCAGATTATCCCAGCGAGTAAGCAGGAAAGCGAGATATCGTCAGCCCACCGGCATAAAGCGTGTGACTGCTTTGTGCTGGTGGGCCGTTTGGTTATGTGTTAGGGCAACACCGCACAATTCCCGCCTTGCGGCTTAAGCACCGCTCCGGCAGCTGCGGCACCTCGCTCGCCGTATCGGCACTTAGAATTATGCGGTATTGCCTAAAATATTAAGTTTGCAGAACTTCGCGCTTTTTCCAACTGATAAAGCCGTACAGATCATTAAAAAAGAAAATGATAAAGTTGACGGCCACCGGAAGATACCCCGAATTTGTCAGCGAAGCCAGCAGCCACAGCACGATCAGCACCACATCATTGGCGGCATACCCTAAAGCATAATAGGATGACCGCAGCATGGTCAGTGCCGCCGCAAGGAAGCTAGTGATGACAGAGAGGGTGCTGAAAGCAAGATTTGGCGTGTCCAGTGCGGCCAAAATGCGGTAAAACAGCACCGTGACCACAACGCAGCTGGCCAGCAGCCCGGCAAACTGGCGCAGGTTCAACTTCTGGATGGCAACAGCATCGCCGCTCTCGGCAGGGTGCCGCAGCCAGGTGATGGCGGACCATACCGCCATGGGCAGCGCCATGCCCAGATAGGTGATCATCTCACCCCAGTAGCGGAACCGGAAGGAGATGATACCGTATAAAATACTGAACACGATCATCAGCACCTGTGCCCAAACGTTGCCTTTGGCCGCAAACACCAGGGAGGTAACGCCCACCAGCGCAGCAATCAGGGTGAGAGGGTCAAAGTTTGCTGCCAGAATATTGGAAACCAGCACAATAAAAAGCGAACAGAGCCAGAGCAGCCATTCCTTTTTGGTCAGGGTAGAAAACGGATTGTTCAATTTATACGCTCCTTTGATTCTTTTTGTTGGAAAAAGCAAAAATCAAAGGAATAATTCGGGGTCAAGGATCGGGACACCGCGGCCGGATAAAATCACCATATAAGCACCTGAGTGAAACGAGTGTTGAAAACGTAAAGGCAATACCGCATAATTCTAAGTGCCGATACGGCGAGCGAGGTGCGGCAGC
>SAUS01000099.1 GCA_004000625.1 Candidatus Cibiobacter qucibialis
GTGTAGCACACGCCCCTTGGGTAGGGGCTATAAACTACTACTTTATAATACAAGGAGGTTTGCACAATGATCCGTATCGGCTGCCGTGCCCATGACTACGGCAAACATACCCCCGTCCAACTAGCGCACATTCTGCACACTGCCGGGTATACTGGTGCGCAGCTGGCAATGCCGCGGGCGATTGAAGGCATTGACGATTTTGCATCGGTCACAGATGCACAGCTTTCCGCAATTTTTCAGGCATTTGATGCCGAGGATATCGAAATCACCGTATTAAGCTGCTACATGGATTTGAGCGCGCCCGATGAGCCCGCCCGCCTTGCCGGGGTAGAAAATGTAAAGCGCTGCCTGAGGTACGCAAAGCAGGTGGGTGCCAGAATGGTTGGCAGCGAGACTTCCTGGACCGCCTTGTCCGATGAAGAAAAAGCCCTGCGCCGCCCGCTGATGCTGGACAGCCTGCAGCGCATTGCTGAAGAAGCTGTGCGGCTGGACGCAGTTTTTGGCGTGGAGCCGGTGGCGATCCACCCCTTGTGCAGCCCGGAAATTTTGGCCGAGCTATTGCAGGCCGTGGATGCCCCGAATAATATAAAGGTCATTTTTGACCCGGTAAATCTGTTTACCACAAAGGATGCCCAGAATGCAGCCTTCCAGGCAGAGCATTGGAAAAGCTGGCTGGCGGTCATTGGCAAGCAGCTGGGCGCGATGCACTGTAAAGATTGCCGCATTGAACCCGATGGCACCAAAACGCTGGTCGGCCTTGGCAAGGGGCAGATGGACTATGCCCCCATTCTGGACTGGCTGGCCCAATACGCACCCGAAACACCGCTGATCCGGGATGAAGTTATCCTGGAATGCGCCCCCGCAGATATAAAAATTTTGCATCAGATGCAGCAAAGCATTGAAGAAAAACGCATGAAATAAAAGGAGCAACGAAAATGGCAAACCTGATTTTTGATAAGGTGCAGGTCGAAGCAACAATTGATAAGATCGTTGACCGCACCATGCGCATGGATATGACCTGGGATTGGCCCTGCGGCGTGGCGTATTACGGCATCTGTGAGGCTTACGAAGTTACGAAAAATGAACGTTATTTGCAGCTGGTCAAGGACCGCGTGGATGAATATATTGAGCTGGGCCTGCCCCGCTGGACGGTCAATACCTGTTCGATGGGACATTGTCTGATCACGCTGTACCAGCACACCGGCGACGAGAAGTATCTGAACATTGCCAAGAGCAAGGTGGAGTATCTGGAAAAAGAAGCCCTGCGCTTTGGCGACCATGTTTTACAGCACACGGTCTCCGTCAACAATGATTTTCCGGAGCAGGCATGGGCCGATACCCTGTTTATGGCAGGCTTTTTCCTTCTGCGCATGGGTGTGCTGCTGAAAGATGAACAGCTGATTGATGACGCGCTGAACCAGTATTACTGGCATATCAAATATTTGCAGGACCCTGAAAGCGGGCTGTACTACCACGGCTATAACAATATTACCGGGGACCACATGTCCGGCATCAAGTGGGGCCGCGCCAATGCCTGGGCCGCGTATACCATGTCTCAGGTGGGCATTCGCCTGCCGCAGTGCTACCTGTACCCCAAGTTTTTGGATGTTGTCGGCAGCCTGAACGACCAGCTTGCCGCACTTAAGCTTTACCAGACCGAAAACGGCCTGTGGCGCACCATTGTGGACGATGAAACTTCTTATGAGGAAGTCAGCGCCAGCGCCGGCATCGCTGCCGCCATGATCGCCAAGGGCAACCCGCTGCACATCAAGTACATCAATAAATCTATCCCCGGTATGCTGGCAAACGTCAGCCCGGATGGCCGCGTGCTGAATGTTTCCGGCGGCACCGCGGTTATGAAAGATGCCGACGGTTACCGCAGCATCAGCCGCGACTGGATTCAGGGCTGGGGCCAGGGATTGGTTCTTGCGTTCTTCGCGGGTGTGCTGAACTATGACAATGTCCGTTCTGACGGTGCGCTGTAAAAACTTGTTCCTATAATGAAATCCCGGTATGGTACACAGTTCGTACCATACCGGGATTTCTGCTTATTCAGCTGCGCTGTGGATATTCTGCAAGGTCAGCTCATCATACAAGGCCAGACGGATGCTCGCATCCTGCGGTAAAGTGCAATCCCTCAAGGTCACATCATGAATGGTATGCCTTGGTGTACGGAACCCTTCAATTTCGATGGGATTCACCATGATCGCATCGCCGTTCCAGATACCCTGAGAGTGCAGGACACAATTTCTTTTTTGGTTATCTCAGAGCTTGGCGTAATAGGAATGCTCCGGCTGCAAATCGGCCAGCATCCAGTGGGTTTATCACAGCCATCCGTTCATCATCCACGAAGAGATGATATTCAGCCTCTGCCCCCGCGGTATCGGGCTTATCCCAATACAATTCAGCGGTATCTGCTATTGTCTGCGCCGCAAAATAAAGGTCTTACATTTGGGCACATCTCATCTGTTTTGCGCACAAACATTCTCTGCCACCTGCAGTTCGGTACACATCAGCAGGAAAGCACCAACACCGTGCAGGTCATTTGTGACGCAGGGACGGTCACAGTAGAACTGATAGCTGCCAACACCAGTTCCGATGCAGACATGACCGATCTGGATATCCTCACCCTGCCATTCCAGGCTGTTCACAACGCCGTCAAAGGCACGTTTTGCAGCATCAATCGCCTCAGCGCTCATCAGTCCGGTGCGGGCAGCGCGAGCCAGCGCCGCGGCATATAGGCAAGAGCAGGAATTTTCCAGCCAGTTACCGGGCTGATCGCCTTTGTTCACAACCTGATACCAGCGGCCATCCGCACTCTGATAGCGCAAAAGGCTGGTCAGCAGGTCGCGCACATACTGTTCCAAAGCGGCGCGGCGTTCATCATCCGGGTCCATCTGTGCCAGCACATCCTGAATGGCCACCGGCACCCAGCCAATGCTGCGGCCCCAGAATTCCGGTGCAAGCCCGGTTTCGGGGTTGCACCAATCTGCCTTGCGGCTCTCGTCCCAGGCGTGATACCACAGCCCGGTCTTGGCATCGCGGGTGTGCTCCCGCATCAAGCGAATCTCGTTGACAACCAAATCCGTCCATTCCGGACGGTCAAAGCGGCGGGCATACTCCGCGATGAACGGGCAGACCATATACAAGCCGTCCAGCCACATCTGGTTCGACGAGCCGCAGGTGTGCCAGAAACCGCCGCACTGGCAGCGTGGAATATCCTGCACCTGGGCGGCAACGCTTTCGATACAGCGGCGGTAGAATTCATCCCCGGTTGCATCGTACAGGGGGTACAGCAAAATGCCGGCCTGGATATCGTCAAGGTCAGCGCGCTTGTACTGTTTAACTTTTCCGCTTTCGTCAAAAACGGCGTGGACCCAGCTTGCGGCATAGTCCAGGTACTTCTGTTCCCCGGTCAGCTGCCAGGTTTTCAGCACCCCGGAAAGAAAAACGCCTTGGTGATAATAGAAATGGCCTTTCGGCGGCAGGTCGGCAGCAGCAAACTTGCGCATCATTGTATCGCAGGCGGCGCGGGCATAAAACAGTGTTGTTTCCATTTTTTGTCCTTTTTGATGTACGTACAATTACTCCGTATACCTGAGGCAACACCGCATAATTCTAAGTGCCGATACGGCGAGCGAGGTGCGGCAGATGGCAAGCCAAAAGCGCAGATAATACTGGATGCTGCAAAGGTGAGCGCCGCCAGTGGCGGAAACAGCGAACCGAAGCAGGGGCAGCGGTCGCAGAGTGCGAGGGGCTTTTGCCCCCGAAGCACGATGCGGGTACCGCAACCCGACATTATCGAGCATTTTGGCAACGCAGATGCCGTGCCACAGCTGCCGGAGCGGTGCTTAAGCCGCAAGGCGGGAATTGTGCGGTGTTGCCCTGATATATTCGAGATTGTTTGTCAATGTCATGACAGCAGATCCAGCGTCACGGCATCCAACTCCATACCACTTTGACCGAAGTAGAAACGCAGGTAGAAAACTTCCCCCGCGTCAACGGCAGGCAGCGCCGCCGTAAACTCGCACCAGTCGGTCTGTGCGCCCGTGATGGTAATGGTTTTCACAAACACCCGTCCCGCAAAAATCGAAACCGGGATCTGGGCCAGTGGGCTGTTGCCCGGCATTGCGCGGCAGCGCAGATGCAGCGTGTATGCGCCGCCCTGCTCAACCATCACACAAAACGCAGTGGTGCGGCGGTAACCATTATCAATCGCGGCCGGGTCAATGCTTACGCCTCCATGTAATGTCAGGGGTTGGCCGTTCTGCGCCGCCTGCTGCATATCCTGCTCGGCCATCGCTTCCAACTGGGCATCCAACGCCGTGGTGCGGCCAATGCTGCGGCGGAACGCAGTTGTTTGCAGCAAAAAGCGGCAGATATTCGCTGCGCTGCGCTGCAGCTCGCCCCGGATCAGCCGTCCCTCTGTCAAAGCAACGGCCAGATCATCGCTGCCGGAGTTATGCTCCGGGTCCGTCACAACCATGAACACATCATTCTGGGCGCGAACCATCGCAGTCACATGCTTGGTGCTGCCTGCGCCGTTGCGGTCATTGCCCTCGGCCCACCAGTCACTCATCACAATGCCGGTGTAACACCATTGGCCGCGCAAAATTGTTGTAACAAGGTCATAATTGCTGGCCGTCCAGTAACCGTTCAGCGGGTTATAGGATGTCATAATGGAGCGGGCATGCCCCTCTTTGACGGCAATTTCAAAACCGCGCAGATAGATTTCCCGCAAAGCACGTTCCGATACAACCGATTCAACGAAGTGACGCCGGTGCTCCTGATTGTTCGTTGCAAAATGTTTGATGGTTCCGGTTACACCCCAGCGGTGCATCCCGCGCAGCTGAGCACAGGCCATTTTGCCGGTCAGCAGCGGATCTTCCGAGAAATACTCGAAATTGCGGCCGTTCAGCGGATGGCGGTGAATGTTGATGCCTGGGCCAAGCAGCGTATCCACATGGTTTTTGCGCAGCTCCAGCCCTTCCATCGAGTAGAGTTCCTCGCTTAATCCCTCGTTGAAAGTCGCGGCCAGGCAGGTGCCATTAGGCATGGCAAAAGCAACGGTGCCGCAGTCCATACGGATACCGCTCGGCCCGTCCGAACAGCAGGCGGCAGGCAGCCCATAGCGCTGCAAAGCATCGCTGACGCCTCCGATTGCCCCAGCTGTCCCCGGCGTAACGCGCGGAGAGTTCATCCCCTCGCCCCGGACAATGGTGCAAAGCTCCTCATCGCTGAACTGTGCCACAAAGTCTGCCATCGCAGTGGTACCATCGGCCACATCCCGCAGGCGGATGCCTTTGTCGCCAGTCTGGAGCCATTCCCGCGGCAGGCGGGCGGCGCGGCGGGGCTCGGGCCGTTCTTCCTCGGTGGGCACGGGTTCCCATGCTGGGGTTCCATCCGCACCAGGGCGCAGGCGTTCAAAGGCTACAGCCGGAGCAGCTGCAGATTCCAACTGTTCCACCACCATCAACGGTAGTGTGACCGTAAAAGCTTCTTCCGCACTTCGCACATCGGTGCCAAGGCTGAAGCGATACTCGCCTGCTTCCAGCACAAAGGCAGACTTGTGCCCGGTCACACCGCTGTCATCATAGCTGGCAAAGTTACGCCACGGGGCTTTCAGTGTCAGGGTCTGGCTCTCCCCATGGGCCAGCGTTCTGGTTTTTGCAAAGGCGCACAGCACTTTGGACGGTTTCCCCAGCCGCCCCTGCGGCGCGGTGCAGTAGAGCTGCACAACTTCCTTGCCGGGGCAGCTGCCGGTATTTTGGACGGCAGCAAAGGCGGTAATGCCATCGGCTGTTTCATCTGCACTCAACAGCCGAACTTCAAATTTTGTATAGGAAAGGCCAAAGCCAAAGGGATAAAGCACCTTTCCCGGTGCAAACGTTTCAAAATAGCGGTAGCCAACGTAAATATCTTCGGCATAGATGTTGCGGTCATCCGCCCCGTAATGGTCAGCCGCCGGATAATCTGCCGGGGTGCAGGCGATGGTATCGGGCAGTTTGCCGCAGGGGTTGACGGTACCGTTCAGCACATCCAGCACACCGCGGCAGCCTTCCTGCCCGCCCTGCCAGATGTACGCCACCGCGCCGGGGTTGTATCGCATGACCCACTGCATATCAATGATATTGCCAACATTCAGCAGCACCACAGATTTTTTGAAATGACGGCAAACCAGCGCCAGCATATTTTCCTCGCCCTCGGTCAGCAGAAAGCTGCCGGGAGTATTGCTATTGTCCTGGTCTTCCCCTGCCGTGCGACCAATGACAATAAACGCCGTTTCGGCACGCTGGGCCGCAGCGCGGACAAAGTCTTCATCCAGCGGCATTTCCGGCTGAAACCACGGTTCCTGTGCCCAGCCGGTTCCCATCTCGTAAGGGTGTTCCGCCATCCATGCTGCATAGCGGGCCTGCACCTCGGCATCCAGCTGGTAGCCGTCCGGACCGCCCAGCACTTCGGGCAGGTTCGGCACATGGGCGGTGTTCACCAGCCCGCCGGACCCTGTGCCGCTTTGGTAGTAGTGAAATTGCGCGTACCCAAATAAAGCCGCTCTGCCGCCGGAAGCCAGTGGTAAGACAGCCTCATTTTTCAGCAGAACAATACCCTCTGCCACAGCCTGGCGAGCCAGCGCTGCATAACGGGACATTTCCAACATTGTATTTTTCATCATATTGAAACTCCGATCCTGATGGATTGTAAATTCCAGCGCCACACTTAGTTATAATACATTATTTTCAGGATTTAGCAAGAGGTTCCTACGCGAGAAAGAAAGTTTTATTTGTCTTTGAAAAAAGTAAAAAGTTTTATGAAGCCAGAAAGTTTCTATTCGCCATTCTTTGAACTGTTTTCTTTTTGCGGCCGAGTTTGTATGCGAGGCAAAGCAAATCGGGATCAGAGTTTTTTCTTGGAACAGGGTTCAGAAAATTTCCAAGGCAATACCGCATAATTCTAAGTGCCGATACGGCGAGCGAGGTGCGGCAGATGC
>SAUS01000100.1 GCA_004000625.1 Candidatus Cibiobacter qucibialis
GGCATCTGCCGCACCTCGCTCGCCGTATCGGCACTTAGAATTATGCGGTATTGCCCTAAGTTGCCACCATAAAAATTATTCCCCGGCAAATACTTCATCTGTCATATTGCCTGCCACGTCAAACAGCGCCACGCGGAAGCTGCCCGCCCCGGCGGCATGGTTCTCAGCCTGCTCGGCGCAGGCTTTCCAGAACCGTGCGGCCTGCACGGCAGCGGTAAAGGCATCCCCCGGCTGTACGGCGGCAAACGCCCCGCACAAAACGGAAAGCATACACCCGGCCCCCGTCACGGTGCGCATCCGGTCGCTGCCGCCGCGCACGGTGCAGAGCTGCTGCCCATCGGCAATCAGGTCCTCGGTGCCGGAAAGCAGCACCACACACCCCAGCTTTTGCGCCAACGCTGCGGCCAGCCCGGCGGGCGCTTTGGGGGCGGTCAGACTGTCCACCCCGTGCTCGCTGCCGCCAAGGCCCAGCAGGGCGGCGGCCTCCCCGGCGTTCACCCGCACAATGGCGGGCTGCACCTGCTGCAAAAGGCTCTGGATGTTTGCCAGCCGCCAGGGGCTTGCGCCCACGCCCACCGGGTCCAGCACAACAGGGATGCTGCGGCGGTTTGCCGTGGCACCGGCGGTGCGGGCGGCGGTGAACTTGGCTTCGTCCGGGGTGCCGGTGTTCAGCACAACGGCGCCGGCCAAAGCGGCAATGTCGGCCATTTCCTGCGGGGCCTGGGCCATGATGGGGCTTGCCCCGATGGCCAGTGCCAGGTTGGCGCAGTCGTTGGCGGAAACAATGTTGGAAATGCAGTGCAGAAGCGGGTGCTGCGCCCGGATGGCGGCCAGCGGTGCGGATACGGACATAAATACAAACCTCGTGTTACTTGTTCAGGGCGTTCTGCATGGATTTCAGGGTGCCGTTCTTTTCCAGCGCAAACAGGATGATACCGGCAATGATGGAACCGCCCACGGTGGAAACCAGGAACGGCACAATGTAGGCATAGAACGCAATATCGCCGGCGGCTTTGCCCATAAACAAGATGGCAACCGGCCATGCCAGCAAACCGCCGATGATGCCGGTGCCGAACACCTCACCGATCAAAGTGGGCAGAAGCTTGTGGGTTTTGTGGTAGACAATGCCGCACAGCAAAGCGCCGCACATGCTGCCGGGGAACGCCATCAGGCTGCCAAGGCCCAGCAGGTTGCGCAGCAGGCTGGCCACAAATGCGGCACCAACGCCATACCAGGGCCCCAGCAGAACGGCGCACAGTACATTGACCATGTGCTGCACCGGCGCGCACTTGCTGCCAAAAACAGGGAAAGAAAACATGCTGCCAACAACAGCAACGGCACACAGAACACCGGCCAGAGCCAGCTTTTTGGTATTGGACTTTTTCATATCGAGTACTCCTTTTTCAATATAACAAAAAAAGCGGAAGGCTGCCGCAGGCATCTGCCGTCAGCCGCCTTGTACGGGCGCAGCGGGCAAACACTTCTCCCCGCTGTTCGGTCGAAGCTTGCTGGCTTCCTCTCACGCCGGAACACGGCTTCCCATCGCTGAATCACAAAGCTCCGGGCGCTCCCCCGCAGCTTCGGGCACAATGCCTGTTTTCCTTCCTTTCCCCTAAGGCGGCCCAACGGGCCGGCCCTGATATGATACAAAAAAGCAGGGGCCCAACGCGGAGCCCCTGCAAAAAAGACAGAACAAAACGGTTGAAAGTCTTCCTACGGTGGCATGGTCCACATCAGGTATTAAGGGTCGAAGCAGCGCTTCCTCTCAGCCAAAAAGGCTCCCCTGATTTCGTTACCCATCATAAACACTTGCGGGAATTTTGTCAAGGTCTTGTTTTTATCCGCAAAAAGGGGTATGATAGTACCTGTTATGGGGAGCCACTATGGCTGAGAGGGAACAATCGGTTCCGACCCGATGAACCTGATGTGGGTAATGCCAACGTAGGGAGAATGCAACATTCGTGTACAAAACGGGTGCGCCTTTTTCCGGCGCGCCCGTTTTTTGTTTTGCCTTTTTTGGAGGTTTTGTTTATGAAAGTTCTGCCGCAGCAGCTGCGCCTGTACGCTGTGACCGACCGCACTTGGCTGAACGGCCGCCGCCTTGCCGATGTAGTGGCCCAGGCCATTGACGGCGGGGCAACCTTTGTGCAGCTGCGGGAAAAATGCCTGGACGAACACGACCTGCTGGCCGAAGCCGAGGAACTGTCCGCCCTGTGCCACTTCCGCCATGTGCCGTTTGTGATTGATGATAATGTCGAGGTTGCTTTGGCAGCCGGGGCGGACGGCGTGCATGTGGGCCAGAGCGATATGGCCGCCAAGCGCGCCCGCGCCCTGCTGGGGCCGGATAAGATTTTGGGCGTATCGGCCCATAACGCTGCCGAAGCGCTGGCCGCCCAGGCCGACGGCGCGGACTACCTTGGCTGCGGCGCGGCCTTTGTGACCGGCACCAAGCTGGACGCCCACCCTGTTACTGCTGAAACCATGCGCGCGGTAACGGCGGCGGTCAACATCCCCGTTGTAGCCATCGGCGGCATTGACGCCGCCAACCTGCTGCAGCTGCAGGGCAGGGGGCTGGCCGGTGTGGCCGTTGTCAGCGCCATTTTTGCCCAGGCCGACCCCTGCGCTGCCAGCCGGGAACTGTACCGCCTGGCCGGGCAGTTATAATATGACCTTGCAGCTTTGGGGTGTTCGATACATCCTATCGCTGTTGGTGCGCTGTGCATTGGGGGCACCACCTTGCACGGCGGATATTTTTACCTGATGCTGAACCACGCCCGATACGGGCAACAGGAGGAAAAACATGAGAACAGCATTGACAATCGCTGGCAGTGACTCCAGCGGCGGCGCCGGAATTCAGGCCGACATCAAAACCATGACGATGAACGGCGTGTTTGCCATGAGCGCCATCACCGCCCTGACCGCCCAGAACACCACTGGGGTAACCGGCATCCTGAATTCAACGCCGGAATTTTTAGCGCAGCAGCTGGATGCCGTGTTTACGGATATCTACCCGGATGCTGTCAAGATCGGTATGGTCAGCTCTCAGGAGCTGATCCGCGTGATCGCCCAAAAGCTGCGGCAGTACGGCGCAAAGCATATCGTGGTGGACCCCGTGATGGTGGCAACCTCCGGCGCAGCCCTGCTGGAACCGGACGCCGTTACCGCGCTGGAAACTGAGCTTTTGCCCCTGGCGGAAGTCATTACCCCCAACATCCCCGAAGCGGAGATCCTGTGCGGCCACAGCATTAAGACGGCTGCCGATATGGAAAACGCCGCTAAAGAGATCAGCCAGAAATTTGGCTGCAATGTGCTGTGCAAGGGCGGGCATAACCTGAACGATGCCAACGACCTGCTGGTGCTGACCGATGGCAGCGCCGCCTGGTTTAACGGCCAGCGCATTGATAACCCCAACACCCACGGCACTGGCTGCACCCTGTCCAGCGCCATTGCCTCCAACCTGGCAAAGGGCTATGATCTGGAAACCGCTGTGCGCCGCGCCAAGGCGTATATTTCCGGCGCATTGGCCGCCATGCTGGACCTGGGCCATGGCTCCGGCCCCATGAACCACGCCTTTGCATTGGATAACGAGTGGAGCAAGGAGGCCGAAGCATGAAAAAGACTTCTGTATTCCAAAACAGCCTGATCTGGTTCGGCGCTGGTGTTTCCATTGCTGAGATCCTGACCGGCACTTACTTTGCCCCCCTCGGCATGGCCAAGGGCTTTGCCGCAATCCTGCTGGGCCATCTGATCGGCTGCACCATGATGTTCTTTGCCGGTCTCATCGGCGGGCGCACCGGGCTTTCCGCCATGGAAACCTCCAAGCTCAGCTTTGGCAAAAAGGGCAGCCTGTGGTTTGCCGCCCTCAACGTGCTGCAGCTGGTCGGCTGGACAGCCATCATGATTTATGACGGCGCGCTGGCGGCAAACGGCATTGCCGGTGTGGGTGCCTGGCTGTGGTGCCTTGTTATCGGCGCATTGATCCTGGTCTGGATTCTGATCGGCCTGACCGACTTGGGCCGCATCAACCAGGTGGTTATGGTGCTGCTGTTCGTGCTGACCCTTGTCATGTGCAAGGTCATCTTCTTTGGTGGCAACGGTATCATGACCGCGCAGGATGATTCCCTCAGCTTTGGCGCTGCCGTGGAGCTGGCCGTTGCCATGCCGCTGTCCTGGCTGCCGCTCATCAGCGATTACACCCGCGAAGCCGAAAAGCCCTTTGCCGCTACCCTGGCCAGCACTGTTACTTACGGCGTTGTTTCCTGCTGGATGTACCTCATTGGCATGGGCGCTGCCATCTATACCGGCCAGAGCGATATCGCCCAGATCCTGCTGCAGGCTGGCCTTGGAGTGGTCGGTCTGCTGATCGTGGTGTTCTCTACCGTAACCACCACCTTCCTGGATGCTTGGAGCGCCGGTATCTCTGCCGAGACCATCGCCCCCAAGTTCAAGGGCAAGCAGGTCGCCTTGATCGTGACCGTCATTGGCACCGTGGGCGCGATTGTTTTCCCCATGGATGATATCACCGATTTCCTGTACCTCATCGGCTCTGTGTTTGCCCCGATGATCGCCGTGCAGATTGCCGATGCTTTTATCCTGCATTCGGATGCTTCCGCCAAGGAGCTTTCCGCTTCCCGCATGATCATCTGGCTGGTGGGCTTTGTGATCTACCGCATCTTGATGAACATTGACTTTGTGCTGGGCAATACCCTGCCGGATATGCTCATCACCATGTTCATCACCGTGGTGTGGGGGCTGTGCGTGGAAAAGAACAAGAGCAAGACATAAAATAAGGGCAATACCGCATAATTCTAAGTGCCGATACGGCGAGCGAGGTGCGGCAGATGCCAAGCCAAAAGCGCAGATAATACTGGATGTCTTATCGAGCATTTTGGCAACGCAGATGCCGTGCCACAGCTGCCGGAGCGGTGCTTAAGCCGCAAGGCGGGAATTGTGCGGTGTTGCCTAAGAAATCCCCATAAAATGCAAAAGCAGAGCTGTCAAAAGCTCTGCTTTTTTCGTATACACGCCAAATGGTATTTTATCCCTGTAGGGCGGGATGCCCTCATCCCGCCGCAGAGAAACCTTGCCGATTATGATAAACGCTGCAAATAATTTGTAGGGGACGATGCTTGCATCGTCCCGCTGCCGGGCCTTGCGGAGCGAATGCTATAATAAAACTTGCCGCAAACCCTGCACTCAATAAATCGCTTCCTCCCTCCAATGTGCCAGGCGGTGCACCGTTTCGTCATCCTCCACCCAGCCCTCCACGGGGCTGGCGGCGGCGTTGGGGGCGTAACTCTGCATCACGCCGGGGCTGCGCCCGGCCAGGTATTCCCGCGCGTTTTTCTGGCGGGCGGGCACCGGCGGCTGGCCGCAGCAGTCCGGCTTGGCGGGTTCGGCCTGCTTGGGTGTGTGGGCGGGCTGTTTGCGCAGGTCAATAATGCTGTTGGCGGTGTTCTGCTGTGTTTGGCCGCGGGCGGTGCCATCCGCCTGATGGGTGATACGGGTACTCATTCTGCATCCCTTCTTTCTACCCATCATGATTCCCGCCGCTATGGTCCCTTATGCGGGAAGGCAAAAATTGCCCTGTCCAACTTCGGCAAAATATGCTATACTGATAGTCCAATTCAAACCAAAGGAGCTGCCCCCATGGATGTCAAAATCAATCAGGTCATTTTACATATTCTGGATGCCGGCGCATCGGAACCGGTGCTTTCGGACCGGCCGATGGAGCTGGATGCTGACCTTTATGAATATTTTTCCGTCTGCATTGAAAAGGCATTTGCCAGCGATGACAGCAAAAACTGCCGCTTTCTGCCGGATTCCCCCTTTTTGCAGGAGATGCAGCACAACGATGACTTTATTGACCTTTCGCGCCGTATTGCGGGTGTGATTTTTGAACAGCTGCTGCAATATCAGGGCATCCCCTCCGGTGACCTGGCCGTGGTGGACTGCGCTGTGGACGGTGTGCCGTTTTATGCGGTGCTTAAACTGAACTACCGCCCCGGCTTTACCCATGTAACCAACGTGATGGGCAACGGCCGGTGCAGCACCATTGCGCCGCAGCGCACCCTGCTGCCTGGCAACAGCAAGGCGGACGAAGCCGCGCTGATCGACCGCGCCAACCTGACCATTCGCCTGATTGAAAAAAAGGTGGCGCTGGACGATAAAAAAGACTTTTACCTTTCCACAAAAGTGTTTGCCTGCACCCAGGCTATGCCGGAAAAGGCCAAGCTGAAAGCCGTATGCGAAACCGCTGTGGCCGCCGTGCAGCAGGCCTACCCGGAGCCGGAACAGCTGGACGATGTGCCGCCCTTTGACGGCGGCACCGAAACCGCCGTGGAGCTGCTGGTACGCAACCAGGCGGTGGATAACACCATCTCGGTGGAGGATGTGCGCACCCGCATGGAGGAGCAGTATCCCCTTGCCGTGCCCGCTTTTGAACAGGCGCTGGCGGATTCCGGCGTGGAGCGCAGCGACCGGGTCACGGTCAGCCCGTCCCGCATCAAAAAGCTGGAAAGCCGCAGCTTTAAGACCGAATCCGGTATTGAGATCAAGATCCCCGCGGAACTGTGCAACAGCGACGATGCAGTGGAGTTCATCCACAGCGCAACGGGCGGGCTTTCGCTGCTGATCAAGGACGTTTTGGTGTAAAACTGGCAAATATATTGCCTTTTGGGGGCCGCCCGGTATAGGGCGGCTCTTTTGGTATAGAACAGTAAAAAACAATTTATTTTAATGGAATTTTCCACAAGGAGAGTTCAATTTTGCAAATGGACTGCCCACGGCCAACTGCTTATAATGGTGGGAACGAAGAGAAAGCTTTATAAGGCAATACCGCACAATTCCCGCCTGACGGCTTAAGCACCGCTCCGGCGGCTGCGGCACGGCATCTGCGTTGCCAAAATGCTCGATAATGTCGGGTTGCGGTACCCGCAT
>SAUS01000101.1 GCA_004000625.1 Candidatus Cibiobacter qucibialis
CACGATGCGGGTACCGCAACCCGACATTATCGAGCATTTTGGCAACGCAGATGCCGTGCCGCAGCCGCCGGAGCGGTGCTTAAGCCGTAAGGCGGGAATTGTGCGGTGTTGCCCTAACTCCTACCTAACCACCGGAGGTGCCTATGCCCACTACCCTTACCGCGGCAGATTTTCTTTCGCTGCGCATGCAGTACAAAGCCGAACAGGCGGAAAACGAAATTCCTGCCGTGATCGAACACAACTTCAAAGATGGCCGCATGGTGGACCATTATTTTGTGGTGCCCGGTCCCGCCCTGCTGGCTGATGAAGCCGTGCAGGACTTTGGCGGCAAAATCGAGAACATCCTGTTTCTGCAGCAGAGCGAACCCGGCGCACCGTGGCAGGTGCTGCTGCACGAACCTTCTATGATCCGGGAGATCACCTTTGAAATGCCGGAGGAAGAGTTCCGCGCCATGCTGGCCAAGAACAACCTGATCCTGCCCGGTGACCCCGGCTTTGTGATGCCATAAGCTCTAGGGTGTATCTGATAAGCCAAAGGCAACACCGCACAATTCCCGCCTTGCGGCTTAAGCACCGCTCCGGCAGCTGCGGCACGGCATCTGCGTTGCCAAAATGCTCGATAAGACATCCAGTATTATCTGCGCTTTTGGCTTGGCATCTGCCGCACCTCGCTCGCCGTATCGGCACTTAGAATTATGCGGTATTGCCCAAAATTCAGTCTATTTCTTTTGTTTTCAGATATGCCTTTAAGCAGTGCAAGTTTTTGCGGGATTAAAGTTCGTTTTTTTGTCTATTCTGCCGCTTACCCACTTGCATAGCGCGGCAAATGCGTATATAATAGAGTGAAACAGCATGTGGGATATTGATAGGCCCGATGCAGAAGGGGGTTGTTGCTAATGGCGATTTCTGAACCTACCGCGGTATTCTCTATCCGCGACGATAAAGACCAGGAGATCAAGCAGGTTATGCAGCTTGTTTACGGTGCACTGGAGGAGAAGGGCTATAACCCCGTCAACCAGCTGGTCGGCTATATTCTTTCGGAGGACCCGACTTATATCACTACTTACAAGAACGCCCGTTCGCTGATTCGCCGCATTGACCGCGACGATCTGCTGCAGGCCCTTGTGCGTGATTATGTCCGCAACGGCTGATTGCTTATCTACAAAAAATAACGCCCCGGAACACATTCTGACCAGTGTTCCGGGGCGTTTTGCATTTTGTACGGTTTTGCTTTTTCTGTTGCTCAGCCTTGCTGTGCCGCTATCAGGCAAAGAAAGCCTTCTGCACAGCGTTCAGCACGGCGGCGCGGCCTGCGGTAAAGTTTACGCCGCCCTGCAAATAGCAGGTGTAGGGGGCGCGCAGCGGGCCGTCACAGCTGATTTCAATGGTAGAGCCCTCGGTAAAGGAACCGGATGCCATAATGACCTGGTCGGTATAGCCCGGTTCGTCTGCCGGTTCGGGGCTGACAAAGCTGTCCACTGGAGAGCAGGACTGGATGCCTGCGCAGAACCCCTGCAGCGCGGCGGCACTGCCGGAATCAAAGCAAGTCACAATATCGTTATGGTCGGCGGTATAGCGGGGCACGGGGTTCACACCCACCAGCTCCAGCAGGCACTGGGCATACACGGCGGTTTTCAGTGCTTCACACACAACGCCGGGGGCGTAATAGAAGCCGAGGAAAGTATCACGCAGGCTGTCCTGCGTGCAGCCAAGGTCCTTGCCGATGCCGGGGGCGGTAAAGCGGTGGCTGATTTTTTCCACCAGGTCGGCTTTACCGGCAATATAGCCGCCAGTGGGGGTAATGCCGCCGCCGGGGTTCTTGATAAAGCTGCCCGCGATAACGTCCGCGCCGGCGGAGAGCGGCTCCCGGATTTGGGTGAACTCGCCATAGCAGTTATCCACAAAGATCACCACATCGGGGTTGGCCTTGCGGGCGGTATCGGCTACTTTCTGGATGGTATCCAGGTCAAAGGCGTTGCGCTGGGTATAACCGCGGCTGCGCTGGATATGCACCACGGTAGCGGTCTTGGCGTGCTCTGCAATGGCGGCATAGTCCGGCGTAAAGTCCGGCAGCAGGGGCACCTCATCGTAATGGATGCCGTATTCCTGCAGCGTGCCGCAGCCCTTGCCAGCCTCGCCAATACCGATCACGCCTTCCAGCGTATCATAGGGGCGGCCGGTGGCGGCCAGCAGGGTGTCCCCTGCGCGCAGCAGACCGAACAGCGCCACTGTCAAGGTGTGGGTACCACTCATGAACTGCGGGCGTACCAGAGCGTCCTCGGCCCCCATGCAGCGAGAAAATACTTCCTCCAGCTTATTGCGGCTATCGTCCCACACGCCGTAACCGGTGGAGCCAAGGAAATGCCGGGCTTCCACGCCGCAATCCGTAAAGGCGCGCAGCATTTTCAGTTGGTTATAATCGCGGATCTCTTCCAGGTGGGCAAACTGATCGCGGCAAAGTTCCAGCGTTTTGCGGTCCAGTTCCAGCACCTGGGGTTTCAAATCATAGAATTGTTCAATCATAGTGTATCCTGTCTGTTTTACTTATTATAATTTATACTTAACGTACTGTTTTTGCAGTACAAAACCAAGGCGTTCATAAAAGCGGCAGCGCTCTGCCGCGCACAAAAATGTCACGGTCCAGCCCTCCCCTGCCAGCTCGTTGGCCAGGTAGGGAATCAGCCAGCCGCCGATGCCCCGCCCGCGCAGCTCCGGCAGGGTTTCCCCCATTGCCATATAGGCTTCGCCGTTGGCCATGGCATAAGCCCCCACAGTGCTCACCGGGCGGCCTGCTGCATCCTGCAAAGCCAGCACACGGGCAAAGCCGTGGGCCAGCGCGGTACAGGTTTCGGAATAATAGCAGTCCTGCCGTTCCGGTTCCTGCGGGAAAAGCTGGGTTGCCAGGCGCAAGACAGATGGGCTGCGATTCAGCATATAGCCCTGATGTTCTTGCGCCAGCGGCAGACGATCCTGAGGTGGCATACTATACAGGAACAGCGGCTCCCCCGCTGCAGCGGGCAGTAGGGGCGTTTCTTCCGCAATCAGATGGGCGATGCCCGCAAACTGCAAAAAGCTTAGCAGTTCCTCCCAGTCCTGGGGGGTGCCGCACAGCTGGGCGGTGCTGCCGTTCAGGGTCAGGGCCGCACCAGGCAGGGTGAAGAGCCGCACCGGGGCACCGGGGTTATCTGCCCACAGGGCCAGGTCACGCCCCATCACGGCACGAAAATAAGGAGCCCCTTGAATGGCCGTCGCAAACGCCTGCTTGTGCGCGGGGGTGGTGACAGCCTGAATCATGGGGAACTCCTTTAGGTTTGATTTTGAGGTTGCGGAGATTGGGCAATACCGCATAATTCTAAGTGCTGATACGGCGAGCGAGGTGCGGCAGATGCCAAGCCAAAAGCGCAGATAATACTGGATGCTGCAAAGGTGAGCGCCGCCAGTGGCGGAAACAGCGAACCGAAGCAGGGGCAGCGGTCGCAGAGTGCGAGGGGCTTTTGCCCCCGAAGCACGATGCGGGTACCGCAACCCGACATTATCGAGCATTTTGGCAACGCAGATGCCATGCCGCAGCCGCCGGAGCGGTGCTTAAGCCGTAAGGCGGGAATTGTGCGGTGTTGCCTAAAGTTTTTTCGGTTCCTTTTTTCAAAAAAGGAACAAACAACCCCCGTAATCCCGTAATTACTGAAGCTCGTTGACAATACGCTTGTAGTCACGGCCGCGGACTTCAAAGTTGGGGTAAAGGTCAAAGGACGCCGATGCCGGCGACAGGCTGACGATGTCACCCGGCTTGGCTGCGCCGCGTGCCAGCTCAACGGCATGCTGCATGCTGTCTGCGTGCAGGATCGGCAATGCCTGCGGGTCAAAGTTCGGGTCCTCGCGCACAGCCTTTTCAATGCGCGGTGCGGTTGCCCCCATCAGCACCAACACTTTGACATGTGCCACGATTTCCGGTGCCAGCGGCTCATAGGGGATTTTTTTGTCATAGCCGCCCGCAATCAGGATGATCTTCTGGTCAAAGCTGCGCAGGCCCGCAATGGTGCGGGTGGGGCTGGATGCGATGGAGTCATTGTAATACGTTACGCCATCCAGCACGCGAACCGGCTCAATGCGGTGTTCCACGCCGGTAAAGGTAGAGCCAACCTGACGCATGACATCCACCGGAACGCGGCCCCAGACCGCTGCAATGGCGGCCAGCAGATTTTCCACGTTGTGCAGGCCGCGCAGCTTTACTTCTGCACGGGGCAGCACGGGGGTCACAACACCGTTTTCGGCATAGCAGAGGGTGTCATCACTCTCTCGCAGGAATGCACCGTGGTCGGTCTCGTGCAGGCGGGTGAACCAGAACTGTTCGCCTTTGCAGTCAGCGGCCATGCTCCGGGTGATATCATTCTCATAACCCAGTACGGCGCGGCAGGGTGGCTCCTGCCAAAGCAGAATGTTGCGTTTGGCATCAATATACTCCTGCATATCCTTGTGGTGGTCCAGGTGGTTGGGGGTCACGTTGGTCACAACCGCCACCTTGGGACTCTTGCGCATGCTGATCAGCTGGAAGCTGGAAAGTTCCACAACAGCGATATCAGCCGGGGTAACGTCCGGCAGCTGGGGCAGCAGGGCTGCGCCAATGTTGCCGCCCAGGAACACCTTGCGGCCGGCAGCCTCAAACATCTTGGCAATCAGGGTGGTGGTGGTGGTTTTGCCGTCAGAGCCGGTCACAGCCACGATCTCGCAGGGGCACAGCTCAAAAAAGAGTTCTACCTCGCTGGTCACAAGCGCACCGGCCTGTTTGGCGGCCTGCAGCTCCGGCTTAAAGAATTCATAGCCGGGGGTGCGCATGATGATATCCTGTCCGGCAAAGCCATCGGTATAATGCTCGCCAAGGCTAAGCTTTACGTTCAGCTTGCGCAGCGTATCGGCGTAATCACCAAAATCATCCAAGCTCTTTTTCTGGTCGCAGAGGGTGATATCTGCCCCCAGCGCGGCAAGCATGGTGATGCACGGTTTGTGGCTGACGCCCGCACCGATGAATGCCACCTTTTTGCCAGCGACCATTGCTTTAAGTTGTTCCATGGGAGTCATAATGGAAAAACCTCCTGACAAATAAATTTGGAGCCGCGCTGACAATGCAGCAGCCCCACAAAAATGCCCTTGTACGCAACTATTATATACGCATTCCCCGCCTGTTGCAATCAATCCGGGCAAAAAGTTTGCCTGCGGCCGGTTACAGCCGCAGGCAAACAACTTATTCCGTCAATTATTCCTGGTTGCCGATGGGAATACCGTGGTTATCCAGCAGATGCTTGATCTTGGTCATCGGGTCGATGATGCTGGATACGCTCATATCATGGTTGATGGCAGCGATGAAATAAGCGGTGTACTTAGACAAATCAACATCAAAGTACCAGGGGCGCTCCAACAGCTCCGGCTTGCGGTAGGTCAGGTTGGTGCCCAGCACAGCCTTGATGATGCCGTCATTGTAGGCTTTGTCGAACTTATCCAGACCGGCAGTGAACAGCGGGAAGGTGGCACAGGTAAAGATGTTCTTGGCACCGCGCATCTTCAGCTCATAACCGATGTCCAGCATGGACTCACCGGAAGCGATAATATCATCGGCAATGAAGACGTCCTTACCCTTGACATCCTCGCCCAGGTATTCATGGGCAACAATGGGGTTGCGGCCATTTACAACGCGGCTGTAATCACGGCGCTTGTAGAACATACCCAGGTTGCAGCCCAGCACGCTGGAGTAGTACATGTTGCGGTTCATGGCGCCTTCATCCGGGGAAACGACCAGGAACTGCTCCTTGCTGAAGTCGACATCCGGTACATGGTGCAGCAGGCACTTGAGCACCTGATAGGTGGGCATAACGTTATCGAAGCTCATCAGGGGCACAGCGTTCATTACGCGGGGGTCATGAGCATCAAAGGTAATAATGTTCTTAACGCCCATGGTGCGCAGCTGCTGCAGAGCGTAAGCGCAGTCCAGGCTTTCGCGGCTGACGCGGCGATGCTGGCGGCCGCCATACAGACTGGGCATGATCACGCTGATACGGTGCGCACGGCCGGAAACAGCCTGGATCAGGCGGATCAGGTTCTGGAAATGGTCATCCGGGGAAAGATGGTTTTCGTAACCAAACAGGTTGTAGGTCACGCTGTAGTTGCCCGGATCGACAAAAATGTAGATATCATCGCCACGAGTGGAAGCCTTGACAAGGCCCTTAGCATCACCGGATTGGAAACGCGGGCAGTCAGAAGGAATGATGAAAGTGTCCACATCCATTCCCACTTCACGCGCCCAACGCACCAGATGGCCGTCTACCAGGTTGCAAAGTTCCTCTGCACCCGGGCAGGCCAGCAGTGCCAGATCAGCGATCGCGGCTTCTTTGCGGAAAAAGTCGCGGGGGCCCATCGATTGTTCTGCCATAACATTAGCTCCTTTATCGATTTTCATTGTGCTTTTGTTTGTGCATACTGCGGCGGTTTTTGCCGCACTTCTAAACATATTCTAACACATACCCACCGCAAAAACAGCCCTTATTTTCTCTTTTTGCTGTGTTTCCGCCATTTTCCGCGCTTTGCACATTCGTCAACTTTCTTTTATCAAAAAATTCTGTATGATTTTACAATTTCTTAACAAAACGTTGTGTTTTCTGCCCGCAGCAGTCCGATTATGCCTGTCCCTATGCAGGAAATCCTCTTTCTTGTGTCCATTTGGTTCGGTTTTGCCATGAACTTTTGGTGCATGGTGTACCTGTATTGTTGGCATTTTCCGGTTGGGTAAACAGTTCAGCCTGCCCCCTCCCCTGCCAACCATGCACAAATCTACCCATATATAAACGCATAAAGGCAACACCGCACAATTCCCGCCTTGCGGCTTAAGCACCGCTCCGGCAGCTG
>SAUS01000102.1 GCA_004000625.1 Candidatus Cibiobacter qucibialis
GCAGCTGCCGGAGCGGTGCTTAAGCCGCAAGGCGGGAATTGTGCGGTGTTGCCTTAGAAATTAGGAATGAGAAATTAGGAATTTTGGGGGAGGGTGCTGGTTGTGAAGTATGTGATGAACAATAAAAGTGGCTGCAGGGCGGGATGCCCTCATTCCGCCGGGGTGAAATTTTGCCGATTGTGACAAACGCTGCAAATGATTTGTAGGGGACGATGTTCGCATCGTTCCGCGGGCTTTGGCTTTGCAGCAAACGATAAAAAGTGTGATGTGCCCTGCCATTTCCTGTAGGGCGTGGTCACCTGACCACGCCACCCTCCCCATATAAAACCCTCAAACGCATGCGCATCGTTCCCAATTTTATAGCCTACCCCCACCCTCCACAAAAAATCAGCAAAAACTATTGCAATCTGCATAAAGTGCGGTATACTAAAGCAGTAAAATAATATTTACGCAGAGTAGAAACCCGCGCGTTAGGCAAAGCGGCAATGGCGCCGCTTTGCCGCAGTGCCTGACCAACGGGGAGTTGTGGCAGGACGAAGATGCAGGGCAGGGGAGTGCAATGTACACGCCGCTGCCGGCACGCGGTGCTGGTTTCGCATCCCACTGCTGCATAAAGGTGTGCAACGGCGGGTGTGGTTGCACACCTGCCCTTTACCCTCCCTTGTGCGGCAACACGCACGATGGAGGTATTTTATTATGCAAAAATCCGTTCAAGTCCGTACCCCGCTGTATGCCGCGGCCTATTGGCAGCAGGCCGCCGATGAGTTTAAGAACATCCGCGTTCTGGCTTTTGCCGGTATGGTCACGGCGCTGGCCATTATTCTGGAAAGCTTCCCCATCTATCTGCTGGGCCAGAGCCTGAAGATCTATTTCAGCTTTGTGGTGGTTTCGCTGGGGTGCGCCTGTTATGGCCCGCTGGTGGGCATGGGCGTTGGTGCGGTCATTGATACGCTGGGCTTTCTGCTTTCCAGCTATGGCGAGCCGTATTTCCCCGGCTATCTGATTACGGCCATGTTGTCCGGCCTGATTTACGGCGTTATGCTCTACCAGCGCAAACCCACCATCCCGCGCCTGATCGTGACCCGTCTGCTGATCAATTACGGCAGCAATGTGCTGCTGGGCAGTGTGTGGAAAGCTATGTTGTATGGCAAGGGTTACCTGTATTACCTGAGCACCGGCATGGTCAAAAACACCATCATGATCCCCATTGAAGTTGCCTTGATGTGGCTGGCCCTGAACGCGGCAGAAAAACACGGCCTGGACCGCCGCTACCTTCATCAGCGCTGATGAAGCGCTGATTTTTGTTCAAAAGTCATACTTTGCGGCTAAAAGATTGTGCGTTTTGCTGGCAGAACGCAGCCGAAATTTGAAAATTGTTCCGTAATTTACAAACTTTTAACAACGTATTCACAAAGCATTGAAAAATGTCCCTGCCGCGTATACAATAACATATGTGAAAAGAATGTGTCGGATTTCCTGCAAGCATGCAGCAAAACGGCGCATTTTTGGTTTCAGGACCGTGGCTCCGGCTGGCAGCTGCCGCCGGGCCAGACGTAAAAAGAAAAGGAGCACTTACACATGAAAAAATTGTTGGGTATTGTGTTGTCCGCAGCTATGCTGCTCAGCATGGCCGCCTGCGGCAGCACTGCTGCATCCAGTGCGGCAGCAGATTCTACCGCTGACGCTGCCACTGCTACCGATGCAGCTGCCAGCGACCTGAAGGTTGGCGTTATCACGATTGGCGACGAGACGGAAGGCTACACTGCTGCGCATATCAACGGCATCAAGGCTGCTGCACAGAAGCTTGGCATGAGCGACAGCCAGATCGTTTGGAAGTACAAGGTTCCCGAAGGTGCTGAGTGCTCTGACGCTGCAGAAGACCTGGTTGGCCAGGGCTGCAACCTTGTTGTTTCCAACTCTTACGGCCACCAGACCTATATCGTAGAAGAAGCTGAAAAGTATCCCGATGTCACTTTTGTTTCCATGACCGGTGATTTTGCTGCCCTGACTGGCCTGGATAACTTCAAGAACGCTTTCACCAATGTTTATGAGAGCCGCTATGTTGCCGGTGTTGTTGCAGGTATGAAGCTGCAGGAACTGGTTGAGTCCGGCACCCTGACCCCGGAGACCCAGCCCAACAGCTTTACCGCTGACGGCAAGGTCAAAATCGGCTATGTCGGCGCTTACAACTATGCTGAGGTTGTTTCCGGCTACACTGCATTCTTCCTGGGCGTGCAGAGCGTTTACCCCAATGTTGCCATGGAAGTTATGTACACCAACTCCTGGTTCGATATCGACAAGGAAGGCGCTGCTGCCGAAGCTCTGATTGCAAACGGCAGCGTGATCATTGGTCAGCATGCTGACTCCACCGGCGCTCCCGCTGCCACCCAGAAGCAGAAGGATGCCGGCAAGATCTGCTACTCTGTCGGTTACAACATCGACATGCTGGAGACCGCTCCCACCGCTGCCCTGACCTCCGCCACCAACGTTTGGGAAGTTTACTATGAATACCTGTTCAAGAGCATGATGGACGGTGAAAACCCGGCTACCAACTGGTCCGAGGGTTACAACGAAGGCGCTGTTGCCATCACTGACCTTGGCCCCGAAGTTGCCGAAGGCACTGCTGAGAAGGTTGCCGAAGTGGAAGCAGCCCTGAAAGATGGCAGCCTGCATGTGTTTGATACCAGCAAGTTCACCGTCAACGGTGAGACTGTTACCACCGCTCCCATCGACCTGACGTTCTATGATTACTCCACCGGCACCCCGGTTGCTGTGTACCAGGGCGATACCGAGGAAGCCATCACCGATGGTTACTTCTCTGAATCCACCCTGCGCAGCGCTCCGTATTTCTCCCTGCGCATTGACGGCATTACCGAGGATGCAGACCCGGTTGCCTGATCCCACAAACTGAACTGACATGGAGGGAAGCTCTGCCTGTTACTGAACAGAGCTTCCCTCTATTGGTGTTTACGGCACCGCATGATGGATTTTTACAGAGAGGAGCATTCCCATGCCGCAGACTGAGTACGCCATCCAGCTGGAACATGTAACCAAAACTTTTGGCCCGGTCATTGCAAACCATGATGTTACCATGAATATCCGCCGCGGGGAGATTTTGTCCCTGCTGGGCGAGAACGGCTCCGGCAAAACAACCCTGATGAATATGATCGCCGGTATCTATTACCCGGACGGCGGGCAGATCATCGTCAACGGCCAGCCGGCAGATATCCGTTCCCCGCGCGATGCCCTTGCCCTTGGCATTGGCATGATTCACCAGCACTTCAAACTGGTGGATGTGTTTACCGCCGTGGAAAACATTGCCCTGAGCATGGACAAAGGCGAAAAATTTGACCTGCGCCGCGTGCGGGATAAAGCCCGTGCGATTTGCGAAAAATACCAGTTTGCGCTGGATCTGGACCAGAAGGTTTACGAGATGAGCGTAAGCCAGAAGCAGACACTGGAAATCGTAAAGGTGCTGTTCCGTGGTGCAGATATCCTGATCCTGGACGAACCCACCGCCGTGCTGACCCCGCAGGAAACCGAAAAGCTGTTTGCCGTGATGCGCAACATGAAGGCGGACGGCAAGGCCGTGGTCATCATTACTCACAAGCTGCATGAGGTGCTTTCGGTTTCGGACCGCGTGGCAATTTTGCGCAAGGGCGAATACGTTGGCACGGTGGAAACCGCCACCGCAACGGAATCCAGCCTGACTGAGATGATGGTGGGCCAGAAGGTGGAGCTGAACATCAACCGCACCACGCCGCAGGACCCCACCCGGCGTTTGGCTATCAGCCACCTTTCGGTGCGCAGCCCCGAAGGTACCAACGTGTTGGACGATGTGAGCTTTGATGTGTATGGCGGCGAGATTTTGGGCATTGCCGGTATTTCCGGCAACGGCCAGAAAGAACTGCTGGAAGCCATTGCCGGTTTGCAGCATACCGAATCCGGCTCCGACGTTAAGTTTTTTGCCCCCGGCGAAGAGGACAAGCCGATGGAGCTGCTGGGCAAGAGTCCCAAGGATATCCGCGATGCCGGTGTGCACCTGAGCTTTGTGCCGGAGGACCGCCTGGGCATGGGCCTGGTTGGCACCATGGGCATGACGGACAACATGATGCTGAAAAGCTATGGCGAAGGCCACTCCCCGCTGGTGGACCACCGTGCCCCGCGTGAACTGGCCGAAAAGATCCGCAAGGAGCTTGGCGTGGTTACCCCCGGCCTGAACACCCCCGTTTCCCGCCTGTCCGGCGGCAACGTGCAAAAGGTGCTGGTTGGCCGCGAGCTGGCGGCTTCGCCCATTGTGCTGATGACGGCTTACGCCGTGCGCGGCCTGGACATCAATACATCCTACACCATTTACAACCTGCTGAATGAGCAGAAAGAAAAAGGTGTTGCCGTGATTTACGTCGGCGAGGACCTGGACGTTCTGCTGGAGCTGTGTGACCGCATTCTGGTGCTGTGCGGCGGCAAAGCCAACGGCATGCTGGATGCCCGCACCACCACCAAGGAAGAAGTTGGCCTGCGCATGACCAACCTTGTACAAAAGGAGGGCAAATGATGAGCAAAACTGCAGCTGAACCGCTTGTGCGTATCTCCAAGCGGGAGGGTGCCACCTTTGTGCAAAAAGTGCTGGTGCGCGCCATTGCTATCCTGCTGGCACTTGTTGTGGATGCGTTCTTCATCTTTTTTGTTACCGGCCTGAACCCCATCAGCGTGTACGGCGTTATGTGGAATGGTACTTTTATGAACACCACCCGTTTCTCTTGGGCGCTGCGTGATCTTTCCAGCCTGCTGTGCATTGCCATTGCACTGGCTCCTGCCTTTAAGATGCGCTTTTGGAACATCGGCGGCGAAGGCCAGGTACTGATCGGCGGCCTGGTCGCGGCGCTCATCATGGTGTATTTTGGCAGCAGCCTGCCCGCACCGCTGCTGTTTGCCGCCATGGTCATCGGCAGTGTGCTGGCCGGTGCCATCTGGGCCTTTGTTCCGGCCTGGTTCAAATCCCGCTGGAACACCAACGAAACGCTGTTCACCCTGATGATGAACTACGTTGCCACCAGCATTGTGGCCTGCATGACGAATATCATGCGCGGCCAGGCATCCAGCCTGGGCACCCTGAACAAAGCCACCAAGGCTGGCTGGCTGCCCGTGATCAACGGCCAGCGCTACACCATCAATATTATTGTGGTGCTGGTGCTGACCTTTGCGATGTACGCTTACCTCAAATACTCCAAGCAGGGGTACGAGATCAGCGTTGTGGGCGAGAGTGAAAACACCGCCCGCTATGCCGGCATCAATGTCAGCCGCGTGATGATCCGTACTATGCTGCTGTCCGGTGCCATCTGCGGCCTGTGCGGCTTTTTGGTTGTGGCCGGTAAGGACCAAACGATCTCCACTACCTCGGCAGGCGGCAACGGCTTCACCGCCATTATTGTGGCCTGGCTGGCAAAGTTCAACACCTTCTATATGATGCTGATTTCTTTCCTGCTGATCTTCCTGGACCGCGGCGCTTCGGAAATTGCTTCTGCTTATTCCCTGAACGAATATGCAGCGGATATCATCACCGGCATTATCCTGTTCTTTATCCTGGGCAGCGAATTTTTCATCAACTACCGCCTGGTCTGGCGCGGCCATCATGATGGTAAGGAGGGCAAGTAAGTATGAGCAGTCTGATTGCATGGATCCTGCGTGCCATCCCGTTTGGCACCATCATTATGTACGGCGCTTTGGGCGAGACCCTGACGGAAAAATCTGGCAACCTGAACCTGGGTGTTCCCGGTATCATGTACCTGGGCGGCTTTGCCGGTTTTGCCAGCGCTTATTATTACGAAAAACTCAGCGCCAACCCCAGCGCCTTTGTCTGCGTAATTCTGGCCCTGCTGTGCGCCCTGATCGCATCCGCCCTGGGCGGTCTGATTTACGCCTTCCTGACCATCACCCTGCGTGCAAACCAGAACGTGACCGGCCTTGCGCTGACCACCTTTGGCATGGGTGTGGCAAACTTTTTTGGTGTGTTTATCCTGAACGGTGCCAGCTACACCGCGGCACCGCTGGCTTATAAAGCATTCAGTACCATGATTCCGGTGCTTTCCGGCCTTGGCGTTGTGGGCAAGGTGCTTTTCTCTTACGGCTTTTTGGCTTATGCGGCCATTGTGCTGGCAGTTGTGCTGCACTGGTTCTTTACCCGCACCCGCGCGGGCCTGAACCTGCGCGCGGTTGGCGAAAACCCCGCCACTGCCGATGCCGCCGGCATTAACGTTACGCTGTATAAATATGTGGCTACCTGCACGGGTGCTGCCATCTGTGGTGTGGGGGGGTTGTATTATGTTCTGGATTATAACCAGGGCATCTGGGCAACCACCGGCCAGATCGAAGCCTTGGGCTGGCTGGCTGTAGCGCTGGTCATCTTTACCACCTGGAAGCCGCTGAACGCCATTTGGGGCGCTTACCTGTTTGGCGTGCTGTACTGGCTGTATCAGTTCCTGCCCAGCCTGCTTGGCATTACCGTTGCCAGCTACATGACCGATCTGATCCAAATGCTGCCCTATGTGGTTACCATTGTGGTGCTAATCGTGGTCAGCCTGCGCAAAAAGAAGGAAAACCAGCCCCCGGAGCATCTGGGCCTTTCCTACTTCCGCGAGGAGCGGTAAAAAATATTTTTGCAGAATTCGCAAAAAATTGCTCATTTTGCATCAAAGCCTCGTTTCCTATTGGAAATGGGGCTTTTTGTTTTTTGGGGAAGGGCAGGGGGATTGGCGGATTTCGGAGAGTGATATCCGGCATGGCCCATCACACATTTTTAAGGCAATACCGCATAATTCTAAGTGCCGATACGGCGAGCGAGGTGCGGCAGAT
>SAUS01000103.1 GCA_004000625.1 Candidatus Cibiobacter qucibialis
CTAGCAGCTGCCGCACCTCGCTCGCCGTATCGGCACTTAGAATTATGCGGTATTGCCTATGGCTTTGATATTCCTGAATGAGTGGGCAAAATTTACGGTTTGGGTTGTTCGGGCTGCTGGGCTGCGGCAGCAGGGGCTGCGTAAGAGGCAAGCTCGGCTGCGGTTTTCTGGTGAACTTCGCCGCTGGCAGAGTCGCCGCCGATCCGCATGTTGCCCTCCAGGCTGGCGAACAGGGCTTCGCGGTTGCGCTCCCTTGTGGCGGGATCCTGCACCACATCGGACTGCACCTTGCCGTCCAGAATGGTAATAATACGGTCTGCACAGGAGGCCAGCTCCGGTTCATGGGTGACCATGACAAAGGTGGTGCCCATCTGCTTGGATATTTGCAGCATGCGGTAGAGCACCTGTTTGGATGTGATAGAGTCCAGGTTGCCGGTGGGTTCGTCCGCAAAGATCACGCGCGGCTTGCTGACAAAGGCGCGGGCGATGCCCACGCGCTGCTGCTGGCCGCCGCTCATCTCGGTGGGCATGTGTTCGGCACGGCCGCCAAGGCCCATGTTTTTTAACTCTTTGCGGGCCATGGCAAGGCGCCGGGAGCGGGAAATGCCCTTGAACATCAGCGGCAGAGCAACGTTTTCGGCCGCCGTCATGGTGGGCAGCAGGTTGTAGCTCTGAAAAATAAAGCCCAGGTGTGCCTGGCGGAACTTGGCCAGCTCATCTTCGGTCATAGCGCTGATCTCGTGCGAACCGATGAATACCTTGCCGCGGGTCGGTTTTTCCAGCCCGGCCAGCTGATTCAGCAGGGTGCTTTTGCCACTGCCGGACTGGCCCACGATGCAGCAGAATTCCCCTTTTTCAATGGAGATAGAAACATCGTTCAGGGCAACAACCCGTTCTTTGCCCACGGCATACACCTTGCACAGGTTGACGGTATGGATAATGGGTGCCATTTCAGCCCTCCCTTTTTGACAAAATCCTATACCTCTATACTATATCACATTTTACCCCCGGCGGAAAGGGGGCGGAGTTGTAAAATTGCGGTGGGGCGAAGGAAGTAGTTAGGAGGGAGGAGCTAGGAGTTAATTAGGAATTATGCGGTATTGCCTTAAAATTATCATAAAAAATGCCGCGGCCCGGTGGGGCGGCGGCAAATAGGGATGGGTTATAGATATTCTTCAAAAAATTCTGCGGTGGCGGATTCGATGCGGCGGCGGACGGAGAAATCGTCGATTTTTTTGCCGGATGCGGCGGTGAAATTGTGAGTGGCGTCCTCATACTGGCCGGTCAAGTCCACCAGAGGGCCGCTGTGTTCGGCGGCAGCCTGGCGGGTCAGGTCAATGGTGGTCTGGCTCAGCAATTCGGCATCCCCGGCGGTATAAGCCAGCAGCAGAGGGCCGTTGTAGGTGCGCAGGCTGGCGGTGGGGTCCTGGTCGGCAACCTGCTGCACAAAATCGGCGCTGATCGTTACGCCCCACTTGGGCAGGTCCAGTACGCCGTTCTGTATGGCACCGTCATAAATAGCCTGGCGGCCCTCGGCGCTGTGGTCCAGAAATTCCAGCCCGTCCAGCCCTGTGTTATCCGCCGGTGCCCACAGGGCGGCGGCTTTGATGGAATCTTTCAGGTAGACGCTGACGGCGCGGCCGCCCATGCTGTGGCCCAGCAGGCCGATGCGCTCCGGGTCGGCACCCACAGTGTCGGTCAGGTAGGTGATGGCAGAAGTGATATCATCCCGCATGCTGGCGGGGGTGTAAGCGGTGAACGGCTCCTCGCTTTCGCCGCTGCCCGCAAAGTCAATGGCGATGCTGGTAATGCCGTGCTGGGCCAGCGTTTTGGCCAGCGGCTTGGCGTGGCCGTCTAGCTGGCGGTTGCCGGTAAAGCCGTGGCAGATCACCACGGCAGGCATGTTTTCGGCATTGGCAGGGGTGGTCAGCGTGGCATGGATGCTGCCGCGCTCGCCGGGGATGGTAAGCTGCTGCACCTGAACGGATGCCCCACAGCCGGAAAACAGCACCACCGCCGCGCAGACGGCTGCGGCCAGCAGCACCGCAAAAAAGGAACGCAGATGTTTCATGCAGATTCCCCCTTTCTTAGGGTGTAGCTGAAAAGGCGAAAAATTCGTCGGTTTCTTTGCTTTCAGATACATCTTGGGGGTGAGTATACCACACTGCCCCGGCAATAACAACCACCGCGACGTAAACAAACCGTGAACAAACCATCAATTTACACTGGTAAAAAATTGGTTACGATCGTCTACGGGGCGGAGGTTTACTGCCCCGGTTCCCACATGGCAACGGGGGTCATGATGGTGGGATCACTGGCGGGGGCAAGGTACTGCTGGTAGGTCTGGAACCAGTTGTCCGAAAGATCATTATACACCCAGGAAAGCAGCAACAACTGGCCCACAGGGGATTCGGCGGCAATATAGGTGCTTTCACCTGCCTGCCAGCTGGTGTGGAACACGCTGCCGGCGGCAAAGTTCAGCAACAGGCTTTCGCCGCCCTGACCGCTGTTGGAATGAAACAGCTTCATGGTGCCCCATTTTTGGGAGTAGAGGTTGGCAACCGTGGAAGAATCCAACAGATAACTGTAAGGATAATCGGAACGGTCGATCCCCAAAAGGGATTCCAGCGCGGTCTGCTCCCCGTTGCGCAGGTTGAGCCGGATGGCGTTGAACTGGGTCTCATCCGGATTCTCCCAAAGGATGGTATCCAGATAGAGAGAATCCCCATACAGCGCGGCATGGATGAAAGAACCGGAATTTTCGTTCAGGCTGTATAACCGCCGGCTTTGGGCGGTGACGGGGTCGTACAGCACAACGTCATAACTGGTGTTCTGGAACCGGGAAGAATAACTGCCGGCCAGGCTGTAATCGGACATTTTATCGGAAGTGAACGGTTCGGCGCAGCGCTCCCGGAACAGCACAAGCTGGTTGTTCCAGACACCGCAGAGGTGGTCGGTATCCGGGATGGGCATGGTTTCGTACTGGCCGGTGGTGCGCTCCATGCGGAACCAGCGGGTGGGCTCTTCGCCCTGCTGGCTCCGCATGATGCCGTATAAATAGGTGGAATCGCAGCCGCCGATATACACGGCATCATGATCCAGCCGGACAAGCTCGGTGCGGGTGGTGCCGTCCAGCATTTCAATGCGGCCCTGGCCAAAGGCGTTCTGCATCCGGCGGCGGGCGGAGGTAACATCCTCCTGGGTGTAAGGCTCCAGCTCCTGGGTATAAAGGGCCAGCGGAACCCCGGCATCTGCCGCGCGCGCCCAGCGCATGATCTCATCGTCCGACATGGCGTTGATATCCGCGCCGGAAGCGCCCTTTGCCGTTGTGGGCGAATAGGTGCCGTAAACAAGGTAAACGCAATCCCCGGCGGGAACCAGAGAATACATCTGGTCCGTGATGCGGGCAGGGCAGCTGCTGGTGGTATGGGTGCAGCCGGGCACATCACAGAACACGGTCTGCACGCCGGTGCTCAGGTTAGTGCGAAGGATCAGGTTGGCATCATAATCAAACACAGCGGCAGCGCGGTCATCGTCCCACTGGTAAGCGATGACGTCAGTGTAATAATAATCGCTGGTTTCTGGCAGCGGCTCGGCGGGCAGCAGATCGGTGCTGCCCGGCTGCGGGGTGGGGGCATAGGGCTGCCAGGTCAGCTGCATGCTGTAATAGGCGCGGGGAACATCGTCAAGGGTAAAGGAGCCGTACACACAGGTCAGCAGGGCGTTGCCTCTGGCGCTGTACAGGCCGGTTTCGGCGTAATCGCTGCCGTAAGGCACGGTCCAGTCGCCCAGGTCGGTAAGGCCTTCCCACTGCACCCAGGCGTTCAGCAGGTCGGAGATATTCAGCGATACCGGGCTGCCGTTCAGCAGGGTGGGATCGTCCAGCGGGGCCTGAACCCACAGGTTCAGCAGGCGGCCGGTTTTATTATCATAATCCAGGGCGAATGTGGGGGATTCGTTGTATTCGGGGTCGCTTTCATCATAGGCGGCATGGGGGTAGCGCAGCAGCCGCGTAATGCCAAGAGAATCACTGGAAGTATACAGCTCACCGCTGCTGTAGCTGCTCAGGTTATCGGCTGCCACATGGTACCAGGTGTCCGGCAATACCTCGGCATCATGGAGCTGGGTCAGCAGGCTGGCGGCAAAATCAGCGGCGGTATCGCTGGAGGTCATGTTGTAGCGGCTGTTCCCGGCGGGGGTATACAGGGCTGCTGTGCCGTCCAGCCCGGCGGAAACCATCCAGTCCGTGCGGTTCATCTGGGTGCGGTTTTTGACCTGCTGTAATAGATAAAAATCATCCCCGCTGACCTCGCGGGATTCATACAGGCCAGAGCTTTGATTGACGGTGCCGAACATACGGGCATCCTGTGCGCGGAACCAGAGAAGCGGCAGGCAGGCCAGCACAGCCACCAGGGCGGCGCAGGCCAGCATCAGCAGCTTGCCGCGTTTTGTGGTTTTCATACGGGTTCCTCCTGTGCGAGTTCGGCGGCGGTTTGGCTTGGTGCGGGCAGGGTGACGGTTACGGTGGTGCCTTTGCCAAGCTCGCTTTCCATGACAAGCGTTCCGCCGTGGGCCTGGGCAATGCGGCTGCACAGGGCCAGGCCCAGGCCGCTGCCGCCCTGGCGGCGGGAACGGGATTTATCCACCATATAAAACGGCTCCACCACGCGGGCCAGCTTGTCCGCCGGGATGCCCTGGCCGTGGTCCTGAACCGCCAGCCGGATGGAACCATCTGCCTGTTCGGCGCAGACCGCAATGGCGCTGCCGGGGGTGCTGGCCTTGGCGGCGTTGGTGACAAGGTTGATGACGAGATCACACAGCAGGTCGGCATCTCCCTGCACGGTCAGGCCGTTAGACTGCATGGTCAGAATGCAGCCGTTCAGAGCGGGGGCAACGGCGCGGCGCGCTTCGGCAAAAACAGAATCCAGCTGCACGGGTACCAGTTGGGGGGCGTGCTCACCCAGGCCCATCAACTGCAGCAGCTTTCCGCTTAAGGCTTCCAGCCGCTGGGCTTCATGGAAGATGGCCCCGGCGGCTTCACGCTGTTCTTCGGGGTCTGGCTGCATGCTGCGCAAAAGGTCGGCATAGCCGATGATGCCGGTCATGGGGGTTTTGAGCTCATGGGTAAACGCACCCACAAAATCATCCCGCTGCTGGACCGAAAGCTCCAGAGCTTCCACTTTGTCCTGCACGGCACCGGCCATCTGGTCAAAGCCCTGGCTCAGGATTTCAAGCTCATCCCCGGTGTGCATCCTGGTGCGCAAGGCATAATCACCCGCGGCAATGCGGGCGCTGGCGGCGGTCAGCACGGTCAGTGGGTGGGTCAGGCGGCGGCTGACAAGCCAGACCACCACGGCAGCCCCGGCTACCACGGCAGCTTCCAGCAGGAAAAAGCGCTGCAGGCTGCGGTTGCGCGCGGCAAAAATCTCCGTTACATCAAAGGTGGTTACCATCACAAGGCCGCCCAGCAGATCGCTGCGGTAGGTGCGGGTCACATTGGGGCCGTACTGCAAAATGCTTTGGCCGTCCTGCAGGCCGTATATGGCATAGGCTTCGTCCTGGGCGGGGTCAGCGGATGCGCGGAACAGCCCCTGGGAATAAACCCCACGAGCCAGATCCCCTGCGCGCCAGGTGGCGGCGGTGATAAAATCATCCCCGCAGGTATCTTCGCCGCGGCCGGTCTGGTCCAGGTAGTAATCCTCCACCACGCCGCACAGCATGGCGTGCATGCTTTGTTCCTGCTCGGCGGCTGCGCTCAGGCGGTCCATAAAGCTGCCGTTGACCAGCACCGCACCGCCCACGGCAAAAAACGCGGCGATGACCAGCAGCATGATGCAGACAAGTTTTTGAGAAAATTTCATAGAAAAACCCGTAAGTAAGTTTGAAATTAGGAATTGGAAATGAGAAATCAGCAATTTGAGGTTATTTCTGGTCGGATTTAAGGCGGTAACCGACACGGTAGACGGTTTCGATCTTATCCGCCCAGCCAAGTTTTTTGCGCAGGCGCTGGATGTGCAGGTCCAGGGTGCGGCTGTCCAGCAGATCGCCGCCCCACACCCGCCCGTACAATACATCGCGGTACAGCGCCGCCCCGCGGTTGCGCATGAGCTGCTCCAGCAGGTCGAACTCCCGCGGGGTCAGCTCCACCGCCTTGCCCTGCCGGGTCACGGTGCGGGCCACAATATCCATCGTTACATCAAAGGCGGTCAGGGTCTGGCCGCCGCGGCCGGTGCGGCGCAGTACGGCTTCCACACGGGCTAGAAGTTCTTCGATTTCAAACGGCTTTACGATATAATCATCGGCGCCGAGCTGCAGGCCTCTGACCCGGTCCTTAGTGGCGCCCTTGGCCGTGATAAAGATGACCGGCACCCCCAGCGGGCGCAGGTAGCCCAGCAGCTCGTACCCATCCAGGCCGGGCAGCATAATATCCAGCAGGGCCAGGTCAAAGTCGTGCTCGGCAATCAGGTCCGCCGCGGTGCTGCCATCGTTGGCAACCGTGCAGTCATACCCCGCGCGGCGCAGGCTGACCGCAATCAGCCGGGAAATGGTAATTTCGTCCTCCACAATCAAAATGCGGTTCATCCAATGCCCCCAATCGTTATTTATCTTAAGTATAGCACAGAGTTGTCGCCAAGTTGTATAGAAGTTAGGGCAACACCGCACAATTCCCGCCTTGCGGCTTAAGCACCGCTCCGGCAGCTGCGGCACGGCAT
>SAUS01000008.1 GCA_004000625.1 Candidatus Cibiobacter qucibialis
ACCGCAACCCGACATTATCGAGCATTTTGGCAACGCAGATGCCGTGCCGCAGCCGCCGGAGCGGTGCTTAAGCCGTAAGGCGGGAATTGTGCGGTGTTGCCTATGATAAAATCGAGAAATCCCCTGCACGGGCGGGCCATTGTTACAGCCTGGCGTGCGGGGGATTTTTTGTATTTTGTAGGGGGTGCCCATGTGGAAGCTTGTGGTGGATAATGATGCAAAATATACGGCAAGGCCCGGTGTGCGGATTGTCACAAATTTTGTAATGCGCAGCAGGGCAAGGTTGCGGCGTGGTGAGGGCACCCCGCCCTACAGCGCATTTTAACGCTTGCCAAGCATTATAAAATACTCTGTAGGGAACGGTCTTGACCGTTCCGGGGCGTTGGGGACGCCGCCCTGCTTACCGCTCAAAGGTGGTGCACAATGTGGTGGACCAGGTTTCGCCGGGGTGCAGGGCGGCGGCGCAGGGGCGGTCCTCCCAGGTTAGGGGGCCGTTTTCCTCGCCGGGCAGGCTGTGCCACGGCTCAATGCAGACAAAGCGGTAGGGCTTTTCCGGCTTGGACCAGATCAGCACATAGGGATAGCCCTCAATGTTGCAGCGCACGGCGCGGCCGGTATCCTTTTCCACAATGGCAAGGGTCTTGCTGCGCAGGTTCAGCATGCAGTGGCTGTCGTAATCAAACAGGTCATCCGTCAAGGGCACGGTGCGGGTATTGCGGGCCAGATAGTGATAATCGGTACCGTTCAGCAGGCCGTTGGGCAGACAGCTCACGCACAGGGGGCTTTCCAGCTCGTCAAAACGGAACTCATAATCCGCAGGGATGTGGGCATCATCAAACGGGATGGCAAATGCCGGGTGGTAACCAATGCCGAACCTGAGCTCCGGCTCGCTGGGGTTATACACCGCCAGGGTGTGGCGCACCGTTTTTTCCACCAGCTCAAAGGTGGAGCGCAGTTCAAACTCATAGGGCCACTTGGCGCGGGTCTCCTCGTTTGCCTGCAAAACCAGGGTCAGGCTTGTCTCGGTCTTGCCCACCAGGGTGTGCTCCACATCGCGGGCAAAGCCGTGCTGGCCGCCGGCATACTCTTTGCCCTTGGCGATCATTTTGCCGCCGGTCAGCTTGCCGGTATAAGGGAACAGGATCGGCGCATGGCGGCCCCAGACGGCAGGGTCCCCGCACCAGAGCATTTCGGCCCCGGTAGCCTTGTTGACAACGCTCACAGCCTCGGCACCATGGGTATCCACCGTCAGGCGCAGGTATTCGTTTTCAATGGTATACTGCATAATATTCCATCCTATTCTTTGGCAATACCGCATAATTCTAAGTGCCGATACGGCGAGCGAGGTGCGGCAGATGCCAAGCCAAAAGCGCAGATAATACTGGATGTCTTATCGAGCATTTTGGCAACGCAGATGCCGTGCCGCAGCTGCCGGAGCGGTGCTTAAGCCGCAAGGCGGGAATTGTGCGGTGTTGCCCTTTGTAAATTTTTACCGCAGGAAGGTCTTATCTGTATTATACAGCGCCCGCCACAAAAAGGAAAGAAGATTCTTGACCGGCTTTTCTGCACCGTGGTTTTATGGTATGATGGTAGCAGAAATTTCGCCCCGCAAAGGAGGTGCGCACCATGCTGCCCAAAGCCAAAACCGTTTATTTCCATGTAGATGTCAACTCTGCCTTTTTGTCTTGGACGGCCATCCAGCACCTGGCCAACGGCGAAACGCTGGACCTGCGCACCGTGCCCGCCGTGGTGGGCGGAGATGAGGAAAAGCGCCATGGCGTGGTGCTGGCCAAGAGCATTCCCGCCAAACGGTACGGCATCCAAACCGGGGAATCGCTGTTTATGGCGCGCAGCAAATACCCCAATTTGATCGTTGCCGCGCCGGATTTTGACTGGTATGTAAAAAACAGCAAAGCTATGATCCGCATTTTTGGCGATTACACGCCAGATATTGAGCAGTACAGCATTGACGAAGCCTTTTTGAACATGACCGGCAGCGAGGGACTGTTTGGCCCGCCTTTGCAGGCGGCGCAGACCATCAAGGACCGCATCCACCGGGAGCTGGGCTTTACCGTAAACATTGGTATTGCGCCCAACCGCCTGCTGGCCAAAATGGCATCCGACTTTGAAAAGCCGGATAAAATCCATGTATTAACGCAGGATATGGTGCCACAGAAATTGTGGCCGCTGCCGGTGGGCAATCTGTTCGGCGTGGGGCCAAAGTCCGTCAAACGGATGCACGAAATTGGCATTTATACCATCGGGGATCTTGCCAACGCGGACGTGGACATCCTGCGCGGGGTGTTCGGCGTGCGGGGGCAGGTGTTCCGGGATTACGCCAACGGCATTGAAAGCGAGCCGATGACCCGCAGCGAGGTGAAGGACAACAGTTACGGCAACAGCGTAACCACCCCGCAGGACCTGAAGCGCCCCGTGGAGGCCGATGCCACCATGCTGGCGCTGTGTGAATCCGTTGCCGGGCGGCTGCGGATGGACGGCAAGACCGCACGGGTCATCACGGTGCAGCTGGTGGATAACGCCTTCCGCCGCAGCAGCCACCAGGCAACGCTGAACAGCCCCACCAACTCTACCGATGTGATTTACCACACCGCGCGGGAGCTGATGCGCCAGATGTGGCCCGACCGCCCAGTGCGCCTTGTTGGGGTGAGCGCCGAAAAGACCGGCACTGACAATTTTGAGCAGCTGGATTTTTTCACCGATCCAGCCAAAACCGATAAACAGGAAAAGCTGGACCGTGCCGCCGATGCCCTGCGCGCCCGCTTTGGCGAGGGTGCCATCCTGCGCGCCAAGCTGCTGCACCCTGACGAGAAAACCACCGCCCCCAAAGCCCTTGGTGCCGCCAAGGCAAGGGACAAGCGCAAGGGGGAACTGTAAAGCAGGCGGATACTCGGCAAGAGAAAAGGTGTTTTATGGAATTTAATGAAAAGCTGCACCGCCGCATCCGCTGGCCGGCTGTTCTGCACATTCTTCTTCCCCTGCTGGCTGCATTCACCGCCCTTATGGTTGTGGGGCGGCTGATTTCCGGCGTGCACTGGCTGAGTGATATTATCGGAAGCATTCTGCTCAGTGCCGGGCTGGTTTTGCTGTATGCCGGCTGCCAAAACCGATTGACTGCATGAAAAAAGCAGAGTATGCGCTTTTTGCATACTCTGCTTTGGTTTTTGTTCAACGATTTTTCGGTCAATTACCCGTGCAGAACGCTGCGCAGCTGAGCCAGCAGGGTTGCCTGGTATTCGGGGCTGAACGTGCCGTGCAGCAGTTTGGGCAGGGCTTCTTCCTGCAAACGGCGCCAGCTTTCGGCTTCGCGGCCGGGCAGAATGGGCACAAAGGAAACGCCGTTTGCAGCGGCTGCCTGGGCATCGCCCATGGCATCGCCCACCATGACCACCTTGCGGCTTTCATACCCGCAGGCCAGCATGGAGGCAATGGAGTTTGCCTTGCTGCCAACCTCCTGGCCAAAGATCACATCGGCATGGGTGGCAAGGCCGTAACGCGCCCACTCGCTGGCGATAGCGCTTTCATTGGCGGCGGAAACCACCGCCACATCGGCCACGGTGTGCAGCTGATGCAGGCTGTATTCCACGCCGGGGAACGGCTTAAAGGTAGGTTCCAGGGCCTGAATGCGGCGGTTGCAGGCGTTATTCCACTCCTGCAGCTTGCGCAGGGCCAGGCTGCCGCTGCGCAGAACTTCCTGCTGCAGGCTTGCGGTGGAAAGTTCCGATGCGGTGGAAACCCACGCGGCGATATCTTCACTGCCGGGAACATCGATGCCACGGTTTTTCAGGCGGTCAAAAATCAGCACCGCACTTTCAAAGCGGGAAATCCCGCGGGTGATGCTGTTCAGGTTGATCTCTTCCCACGCGGTGGTAATAAAATCAGTGTGGGCTTCCAGGCCAAACACACGGATCAGCTCTGGGCAGAACACCGAGCAATGCTTGATGCGCACCGTATCCATGACGCAGCCGTCAGAATCCATACAGACAAGAAAATCCCGTTTGCGGATAAAATCAGTCAATGCGTTTGCCATACAAGAACCCCCTCTATGTTATCAATCGCAAAATCCCACATGCGGCATGCGGCGCTTTCCCGCGCTCTGCCGTCAACTCTTATCATACCAGAAAGCAGCAAATTTTTGCAAGCGTTTTTGTAAGGTTTTACACTTTTATGACAATTTTCTTTCAGCGACAAATTGCCTCTCCTTCCCCCTCGGTCTCACTCAGTGCCTGGCCGATGGGCTTGTTTACCAACAGGGTTGCCATACCGTCCGCCGGGGTGGGCTGCTTGTTGATGACCACCAGGTCATCCCCGCGGAAATAGCGGATCAGCCCCGCCGCCGGGTAAACGGCCAGGCTGGTGCCGCCCACGATCAGCATATCCGCCCTGCGGATGACGCTCACCGCACCTTCAATGGTGGCTTCGTCCAAGCCCTCCTCATACAGGACCACATCCGGTTTTACAATGCCGCCGCAGTCCGTGCAGCGGGGCACACCGTCCCCCTTGCCGCCGGCTTCCTCGATAAAGCTGACGGGGTAGAACTTGCCGCAGCGGGTGCAGTAGTTGCGCAAGGTGGAACCGTGCAGCTCATACACGGTTTTGCTGCCCGCTGCCTGGTGCAGGCCATCAATATTCTGGGTGACAACGGCTTTTAATTTACCTTCCCGCTCCAGTTTGGCCAGCCGCAGGTGGGCAGCATTAGGCTTGGCCCCATGCACAATGAGTTTTTGGCGATAGAAATCAAAAAATTCTGCGGTGTGCTGCTCATAAAATGTGTGGGACAGCATGGTTTCGGGCGGGTACTTGAATTTTTGGTGGTAGAGCCCGTCCACCGAGCGAAAATCTGGGATGCCGCTTTCCGTCGAAACCCCTGCGCCGCCAAAAAACACGATGTTCTGATGTGCTTGGATCAGCCGTTCCAGTTCCGGTACCATGGTGCCGCCCCTTTCGTTTTATCGTGAAATGCTTTATAATAAAGGATATGGAACCATCCTGTTAGGGTGTATCTGAAAAGTCGAAAATTCAGTTTATTTCTACAAACATAGCCAGATTTTGCGTTAAAAAGCCTTGGAAGCCGCAAAGGATTCCCGCAGCTCTTTGCCTTAAATCCTGCTTGTGTTTGCGAAATATCCGTCATTTTCTTTGTTTTCAGATATACCTTAGATACTTTTTACTATACATCTTTTACGTCAAAACGTAAAGGGGGAAACCGCTGATGCATGAGCTGAATCAACACAAGATCGCCGCCCTGCTGCCGCAGCGCAGGGCGCAGAGCAACAAGGGCAGTTACGGCAGTGTGGCTGCCGCAGCGGGCAGCCTTGCTTACCGGGGGGCTGCCGCCCTTTGTGTGGAGGGTGCGCTACGCACCGGGGCCGGGCTGGTGTACCTTGCCAGCGTGGAGCCGGTGATCCAGTTGGTGCTGACCCGCACGCCGGAATGCTGTGCCCTGCCCTGCCGCACCGACGCGGACGGCGGGATTCTGGCCGCAGATGCCGCCGCCGTGCGCCAGCGCTTTACGGAAAAGCCTGCGGTCCTGCTGGCTGGGCCGGGGCTTGGCCCCAGTGCGGCACGTATCTTGAACGCCCTTCTGACGGCGGATGCCAAGTGGAAAGCCGCCGTGCTGGATGCAGACGCCCTGAATGCACTGGCTGCCGGGGAGCTGGGGCAGTTCCCGCTTTTGCCCACCAATACCGTGCTGACCCCGCACCCCGGCGAGGCAGCCCGCCTGCTGGGGTGCAGCGTGGCGCAGATCCAGACTGACCGCCCCGCCGCCGCGCAGGAGCTGGCGGAGCGGTATGGCTGCGTTGCGGTGCTGAAAGGTTCCGGCACGCTGATTGCCGCACCGGGGCGCGAGATGCTGCACAACCCCACCGGAAATCCCGGCCTGGCCCGCGGCGGCAGCGGGGATGTACTGGCTGGGATGCTGGCTGCCCTGCTGGCCCAGGGGTTAGCGCCCTTTGACGCCGCAGCCTGCGCGGTATGGCTGCATGGCGCCGCTGCGGACCGCTGCGCCGCCCGCACCAGCCAGCTGACAATGCTGCCACATGATATTTTAACGGATCTTGCGGATGTTGTGAAAGAGCTTACAGGGAGATAATAAATAAGGCAGTGCTGCCAGGCAAAGGACAGCACTGCCTTTTTATGGTTTGGTTTTTGCATGATCCCGGGGGTGAAATATCGAGAAAGACCCGTCATGTGGGACAGCGGGCATCGCGTCCTACCCGCATTTTCAATGTTTGTATGCAATTTCAACATGTGCTGTGGGGAACGGTCTTGACCGCTCCGGAGCATTGCCTTTACAAAAATCTTCGGCAAGCATCTGTTTCCTTATTCCATTCTCCGCACGCTGAGGACAAGGCCCTGTTTATCCCAGCCAAAATCTGCCACGGCGCCGCCGCGCTCCAAAAGGCGCGGCAGGGCGGGGTCCTGCAAGTGTACGCGGCGCACCGTGCTGCCGCGGCCCACCGGGGTGTGGGCCGCAAACACCAGCAGCTGCTGGCTGTCCAGCGGCACCACGGCGCGCAGGGTAAGGCCAGATGCCAAATATTGGGCGCATAGTTCCTCGCCGTCCGGGGTGGGGGTCAGCGGCAGGGCGGCCCAGATATGGTAGCTGGCGCAGCGCTGTTTGGCCAGCCCCAGCGCCATGGCCAAAAAGCGCCGCACCGGCAGGTACTGCGCGGTAAAGGCGGGCGGTGCCAGCACAATGCCCTGGCCGTCCGCCCCAAAGCCAGCTGCGCGCAGCGCGAGCGCCAGACGGCTTTGGCCAAACATGGGCAACATGCCCATGGCGGCCTGTAACGTGTCGGTTCCGGCATAGTCCCCCAGAACGGCATTGGTCTGCAGCAGCGCGGCGGTATCGGGGCCGCCGGAGGTGCCGCAGGCGGCGCACAGCTGATCCATTGCAGGTGCATCCTGCGGGGTAAGCAGCTGCGCGTGGAACACATCAAGATTGGTTTCGGTCATCAATAACAATGGAATACCCTCCCATACCGCCCGCCGGGCGCGGCAGGCGGTGAATTTGCATCCCTATTGTATGATGCCGCCGCCAGCAAAAATGCGCGAAACCTGCAAAAAGGTTCCGCGCATTTTTCGTTTGGCTTTATCGGGTTTTGTTATGGCTTTTTGTTACCGTTTTACGCCGGTTGCGGGGTCAAAATAATAGGTCATACCGTCAATGGTGGTTGTACCTTTGGCCATGGCACCGGTGATGGGATCGAAGTAATAAGTACCGTCGGCATTGGTGTTCCAGCCTTTGATCATCTGGCCGTTGGCATCATACCGCACCCATTTGCCGCCGCTGGATTCCTGATAGACATCCTTGCTGACGGCTTTTGCACCCTGCTGCACGTTATCCAGCCAGTACCAGCCGTTGCTGGCGGGGTCGTAAATTTCTTTGCCGCGGTAGGCTGCATTGTTGGGGTCATAGCCCTGGCGCTTGCCGCCCTCGTACCAGTAATCCTTGCCGTTTATGCGCTTCCATGCGCAGTTCAGGCCAATACCGGTCACCGTATCAAAGCTGCAGGGCAAGCCGTCGATCGTTGCATCACCCTTGGTCATGGCACCGGTGACAAGGTCAAAGTAATAGGTACCATCATCGTTGGTATCCCACCCTTTGATCATATGGCCGTTGGCATCATAGCGCACCCATTTGCCGCCGTTGGATTCCTGGTAAACATCCTTGCTGACGGCTTTTACGCCGCCCTGGTTGGCGTCCAGCCAGTACCAGGCGTCGGAATCGGGGTCATAAATTTCCTTGCCGCGGCCAGTGGTGCCCTGCTTTACGCCGTTTTCGTACCAGTAGTCCTTGCCGTTCACGGTTTTCCAACCGGTATAGCCGCTGGCAGGGGTTGCGGTGGGTTTCACAGGGGTAGCGGTAGGTGTAGCAGTCGGCTTGACCGGCGTTGCAGTGGGGGTCGCCGTAGGTGTTGCGGTAGGTACAGCAGTCGGGGTTGCTGTGGGGACTGGGATATCCCTTGTCTTGATATACTGGCGCACATCCTGGTGGTATTCCTGCTGGCTTACGGCATAATAAATGCCATCCCACTGGGCCGCAATGCCGATGCTTTGGAGACTTTCCTTCTTTTTCTCGGTCACTTCATGGCTGGCCGGATCCAGTTCATATTGTTTGATCCAGCTGCTCTGCTCGCACGCTTGTTTGTCCGTGGCGACCAGCAGCGTTCCGTCCAGCGCAATACTGCCGGCAACCACACCCGAATCATCTTCAAGCGCCAGGTTGGAATCACAGTCGCCCAGGTCATCACGCCAGAAAAGGCGTTCGCCGGACGCATAGTACCAGTCGCCCCCGCACGGGAAGATTGCACTCTTTTTGTCTTTCCACCAGGTATTTTCATAGGTATCGTCCGTGGCCAGGTTCACGATGTTCTGTGTACCAAGATTTTCCAGGTCAAAGGCAACGCTGTCATCGCCGTCATCGTTATGGTTGGTGTTCATCTCCTCTGTGGTACACAGCAGGTGTTTATGCATGCAATATCCCAGCTGATCCGAACCGTCCACCGGGTCATCCCAGGTGCAGTCCACCTGGTACCAGTTCCCGTCCAGCTCGACCATGTTCCACGCATGGCCGATATCTTTACTGGTTACCAGCACACCAGTGATACCCAGCTTGTGCAGGGTAAGGGCATACGTTTTGGCGTAACCGTCACAGACGGCAGTCCCTTCCAGCAGGGCGCCGCGCAGGTTGTGGTCGTCCTGCACATCATCATTAAGGTGTTCCCGGTCATAGGCAATGTTCTGCACCAGCCATTCATGCACATAGAACACCTTTTCCAGATCCGTCTGGCACAAGGTGTTGGCCTGGTCCACCAGCTGGTCCAGCTTTACCTGCATGGCGGCAACATCCTGCGCCGTGCAGTATTCAAGGCCAATTGCCACCGCCAGCCCGGTATCTCTGCTATAATAGCAGGACAATTTGCTGATGGCCTCGCCGCCTTCCACACGCGCATTCAGGTCAGCCAGGGTGGAAAGCACCAGATCTTTATCCAAGTTCAGGTCTTTGATATTTACTTTCTCTGCTGTTTCCGTATGGTTCTTTACGGCATTGGCCACGCGCTCCACCATGGTCTGCGCCGCCTGAATGTTGTTGTCATCCTCCGCCAGCGTTGCCGGCTGCGCAGCCAGTGCTTCACGGGCAGCTATGATGTTTTCCAGCGTGCCTTCCACTTCCACCACGCTGCTGTCCACCGTTTCCGGGGTCTGGGCCCAAACCGGAAGCGCAGTGGTGCCCATCATGGCCGCTGCCAAAACAAGGGCCAAAATCCGTTTATCTTTTTTCATTTTTTCCTCCCTGGAATACAGCCAAAAAACGTTTTTGCCGCTGTATATCCTAATTTTAAATTTTACACGAAACAGAGGAGAAATACAATGCCAGACGCACCAACATCCTGCACAGAAAAAGTTTTCAGACTTTACATTTTTTAACAAAAAGGCTATCTTTTCGCGTGCAAAGTGGTGTATAATGATACAAAATATGGGGGTGTGTGTCCATTTTGGCACACCCCGGAGGCAGCGTGGGCGGAACGGTGTATCCGGCACGTTTCCACTGCCCGAACAACCGCCACCTGCCCTTGCCCCCCACCCGCAGCTGGTGGACAAAAGGAGGATGACTTTTTGATGGAACACAACATTCCCGAACTGGTTGCCCAGCTCACGCTGGAAGAAAAGGCCGGGCTTTGCTCCGGCGCGGATTTCTGGCACACCAAAACCGTGGAACGCCTGGGCATTCCCACCCTGATGGTCTCGGACGGCCCGCACGGCCTGCGCACCCAGGACCCGGAACAGGACGACCCCAACCACAGCCGCAAGGCGGTCTGCTTCCCCGCCGGGTGCTCCGTTGCCGCCAGCTTTGACCCCGACCTGGCCCGCCGGGAGGGTGCGGCCATCGGGCGGGAAGCCCGCGCGTTCGGCGTTGGCGTTGTGCTGGGGCCTGCCGTAAACATCAAGCGCAGCCCGCTGTGCGGCCGCAACTTTGAATATTACTCCGAAGACCCGGTGCTGGCCGGGGAGCTGGCCACCGGGTACATCAACGGCGTACAGAGCCAGGGGGTTGGTACCTCCATCAAGCATTTTGCCGCCAACAGCCAGGAGTACCGCCGCATGAGCGCATCGTCCGACATGACGGAGCGTACGCTGCGCGAAATTTACCTGCCTGCATTTGAAACCGCCGTCAAGAAATCCCAGCCCTGGACGGTGATGTGCAGCTACAACCGCGTGAACGATGTATTTGCCAGCGAAAGCCGCATGCTGCTGACCGATATCCTGCGCACCGAGTGGAACTTTAAGGGCTTTGTGATGTCCGACTGGGGCGCTGTAGCTGACCGTGTAAAAGGTGTTGCGGCTGGGCTTGACCTGGAAATGCCCGGTTCCGGCGGTGTCAATGACGCCAAGATCGTGGCCGCCGTTAAAGCCGGCACCTTGAGCGAAGCCGCGCTGGACAAGGCTGTGATCCGCATTTTGAACATTGTGTTCCGCGCGGCGGACGAAGCTGCCGCCCCGGCTCCGGAGCTGGACCTGAAAGGCGACCACACCATCGCCGCAGAGCTGGCCAAGGAATGCGCCGTGCTTTTGCAGAACCGCGGTGTGCTGCCGCTGAAAAAGGGCAGCAAGGTAGTATACATCGGCGGCTTTGCCAAAACGCCGCGCTATCAGGGCGGCGGCTCCAGCCACATCAACACCATCAGGGTGGACAGCGCGCTGGAAATGGCCGAAAGCCATGGCCGCCGGGTGAGCTATGTGGAGGGCTTCCCCGCTGATCTGGACCAGCGGGAGGAGGAAGAGTTCCTGCGCGCGGTTTCCGCCGCAGCGGAAGCTGACGCGGCGGTGATCTTTGCGGGCCTGCCGGAATCTTTTGAAAGCGAAGGCTTTGACCGCAGCCATATGCGCCTGCCGGAAAGCCAAAACAACCTGATTGCCCGCGTGGCCGCCGTGCAGAAAAACACCGTTGTGGTGCTGCACACCGGTTCCCCGGTGGAATGCCCCTGGGCCAACGATGTGAACGCCGTGCTGTGCATGTATCTGGGCGGCGAAGGTGTTGGCGCTGCGGCGGACGCCCTGCTGTGGGGCGATGCCAACCCCAGCGGCCGCCTGCCGGAAACCTGGCCCCTGCGGCTGGAAGATACCCCGTGTTATCTCGACTTTCCCGGTGACGGCCGCCATGTGGAATACCGCGAGGGCGTGTATGTCGGCTACCGCTGGTACGATGCCCGCAAGATGCCGGTGCTGTGGCCGTTTGGGCACGGGCTTTCCTACACAGGGTTTGTGTACCGCAATGCCCAGCTGACGGCGGACGAGTTTGCCGAGGGCGACAGCGTGCGGGTACGGGTGAGCGTGAAGAATGTTGGCATGATGCCCGGCAAGGAAGTTGTGCAGCTGTATGTAGCAGACTGTACCGGCACCACCGGCCGCCCACCCAAGGAGCTGCGCAAGTTCGTGAAGGTCAAGCTGGAACCTGGCGAGGAAAAGCAGGTAGAGTTCACCCTGACCGCGCAGGATTTGAGCTACTATGACGAAACGCTGGGCAGCTGGTACGCCGCCCCAGGCGAGTACAAGATTTTGCTGGGCCATTCCAGCCGGGATATCCACGCAACGCTCAGCGTGCGGTTCAGCACCCCGCGCCGCCGCCCGTTCGTGATTGACGAAAACACCACCATCGGCGAGCTTTCCAAGGATGACCGCACAGCTGCCATCATCCAGCAGGTGCTGGCACAGGCGGGCAATGCCCTGACTGGCGGCAACGCAGGCGGCAGCGAGATTGCCAGCAGCGAAGCCGTAGCTCAGATGCTGGATTCCATGCCGCTGCGCGGCATCGTGAACTTTGGCGGTCCCGCTGCAGCCGGGATGATCACTCCGCTGCTGGAAATACTGCGCGCCGCTATCCAGTGATTTGGGCCTTGGCGTAATCAAGGCATCCCCGAACCCCGCAAAAGAGAGTTGAAATATTCCGATCAACACATTTATGGCAATACCGCACAATTCCCGCCTTGCGGCTTAAGCACCGCTCCGGCAGCTGCGGCACGGCATCTGCGTTGCCAAAATGCTCGATAAGACATCCAGTATTATCTGCGCTTTTGGCTTAGCATCTGCCGCACCTCGCTCGCCGTATCGGCACTTAGAATTATGCGGTATTGCCCTATAAAAGAAGTACATGCAGGAGGAATATCCCATGCAATTTCGTTTTCGCTGCGCGGCCGTTCTGACCGCCGTATTGCTGTGCAGTGCTGCTGCACTGCCCGCTTTGGCGGAAGAGACCGCCACGCCGGAAACCGCCGACAGTGTTGCCACCTACACCGGTTGGAAAACCGTGAACGGCAAGGATTACTGGTACGAGAACGGCGTGAAACAGGGTACCACCGGCCGCGGCAAAGAGATTTACGACCCTGATTCCGACGCCTGGTACTGGCTGGACGCCAAGCAGGGTGGCGCAAAAGCCGTCAATAAGGATGTCTACCAGGAATCCAACGGCGGCAAATGGGTGCGCTACGATGCAAACGGCCATATGATTAAAGGTTGGGATACCAACGATGACGGCACCTATTACTTTGACCTGATCACCGGCGCCATGGCCAAAGGCGATATTGTGGTGGACAACCTGCCCTGCAGCTTTGATACCAACACCGGCATTGGCTGCAACCTGATGTGGCACAGCATGGACGGCAAAGATTACTGGTACGAGGCTGGCAAGCGCCAGGGTTATGATCCCAACAATGCAGCCTACCGCGGCAAAGAAATCTATGATCCGGCCTCCGATGCCTGGTACTGGCTGGATAACGTGCAGCAGGGTGCTAAAACCATCAACAAGGATGTATACCAGGAATCCAAAGCCGGCGACTGGGCCGAAAACGCAGACGGCACCGGCAAGTGGGTGCGGTATGACGCCAACGGCCACATGGTAAAAGGCTGGGATACCAACAATGACGGCACCTATTACTTTGACCAGGTGTACGGCACCATGGCCAAAGGCATTGTGACGATCGACGGCAATCTGTATCTTTTTGATGTTGATACCGGCGTTATGCAGGCAAGCATTACAGCCAGCGAGGAAGCCATGGCAGACCGCGTGATCGAGCTGGTCAACCAGGAGCGCACCTCCCGCGGGCTGCAGCCCCTGCTCAAGCACGATGGCCTGATGGTTGCCGCAGCAGCCCGCGCCAAGGAGCTTTCCCAGCGATACAGCCACACCCGCCCCGACGGTTCTGAATGCTTTACCATTTTGTGGCACCTGGGCATTGACTATGCCTATGCCGGCGAAAACATTGCCATGGGTCAGAGAACCCCGGAGATCGTGATGAACGACTGGATGAACAGCTCCGGCCACCGCGCCAACATTCTGAACGAAAACTATGACTGCATCGGCGTTGGCTACACTATGGTGGATGGTTACCCCTATTGGGTGCAGCTGTTTACCGGTGACTTTGATTTATAAGTAGTTTGTAAACAAATTTAAAACACAGCCCCGCAGCCGTTGCATTTTTTCGGCTGCGGGGCTATACTGTTTCCACATGCTTAACATATGCCAACTATTTACATATAGCAACAGAAAGGAGAACCTTTATGGAGGGACATATTGGTGACCAGCGCAGCAAAGCCGTGATGCGCTATCTTGACCGGCTGAAAAAGTCTGTGCGCCGCGGGGCATCTTTAAGCCTTGCCAACGCCCCCAAGCTGCATCTTGGCATTCTGGAAGGGCTGAACCACGCCATTGAGGTGCGCGGCCAGGATGGTGCCGTGTATGTTTCGGACCTGGCGGAGATTTTCAAGCAGCCACTGCCGGCGATTTCCCGCGGACTGCGCACACTGGAGCAGGATGGCCTGGCCCAGCGCCAGACCGATCCCAATGACCGCCGCCGCACTCTGGTGCGCATCACCCCAAAAGGGGAGGAATCCCGCCTGATCTGCGAAAGCCGTCTGAATGATTACATCACCGGCATTATGGATGACCTGGGCGAAGAATTTTGCCAGCAGTTTGCAAAGGATGCCGAAACCCTGCTGCAGGCCATTGAGCGCCAGAACGAAAAGCTGCTGGCCGAAAAGGAGAAGATGCCATGACAAAAATTTTCAAACATCTGGCCAAACACTGGGCGGCCTGCCTTGTTATTATTGCCCTGCTGTTGGTGCAGGCATACGGCGATTTGACCCTGCCGGACTACACCAGCAAAATTGTGGATACCGGCATCCAACAGTCCGGCATTGCGGACGCTGTGCCAGAAGTAGTGCGGGATTCCACCCTGCAGGTGCTGGAGCTGCTGATGACGGACGCGGACGCCGCCGCGGTGGAAGCCGCTTACACCCAGCCGGGCGGCACCGACAACGCACTCTCCTCCGCTACCAGCTTACAGAAAAAGCTCGCATCCCCCTGTACGGTCCGCCTGCTGCGGGCCGATGTGGACCGGGATACGCTGGCGGAGGTATTTTCCACCCCGGATATTGTGCTCTATCTGGCTTCCGCTCAGGCAGCCGGGGAGGGCAACGCCCCGGATGCCGCCGCGCTGGATACCGTTGCCGCCCAGTTTGCGGCCATGACCCAGATGCCCGGTTTCAGCCGGGATGCCGTACAGGCCCAGCTGGCCGCAGCCATGGGTCAGGCCGGCGAAAGTGAGCTGAGCGGGCTTTCAGCCCAGGCAGTGCTGCTGGTGGGGCTGGAATATCAGGCCCTTGGCATCAGCGATGCGGTACAGATGAACTACCTGATGCAGACCGGCGGCCGGATGCTGGGGCTGACCCTGTTGATGGTTGCCGCCGCGGTTCTGGTGGGGCTGCTTGCTTCCCGCGTGGCGGCTGCCATTGCGCGGGATCTGCGCCGCGGTGTGTTCCGCCGGGTGGTCAGCTTTTCTGCCTCTGAAACGGACAAGTTTTCCACCGCATCCCTCATCACCCGCACCACCAACGATGTACAGCAGATCCAGATGACCTGCGTAATTTTGCTGCGCATGGTGGCGTATGCCCCCATCCTTGGCATTGGCGGCATCATCCATGTGGCACAGGCGGGTTCCAGCCTGACCTGGATCATTGTGCTGGCCGTCGCTTTGCTGCTGGCGCTGATTACGGTATTGATGCAGTTTGCCATGCCCAAGTTCAGGATCATGCAAAAGCTGGTGGACCGGCTGAACCTGGTATCCCGCGAGATTTTGACCGGCATTATGCCCATCCGCGCATTCAGCCGCGAACAGCACGAGGAAGCACGCTTTGACGCCGCCAACACCGACCTGATGCGCACCCAGCTGTTCACCAACCGGGTAATGGCCGCCATGATGCCCTTTATGACCCTGATTATGAACGGCACTTCCCTGCTGATCGTCTGGTTCGGCGGCAAACAGATTGATGCCGGCACCATGCAGGTGGGCAGCATGATCGCCTTTATCACCTACACGATGCAGATCGTGATGTCCTTCCTGATGCTGACGATGGTTGCCGTGATGCTGCCCCGTGCCGGCGTTGCCGCGGACCGCATTGACGAAGTGCTGACCACCGAGCCGGCCATCCATGACCCGGTGCCGGAAGCCATTCCCGCTGACCTCAATCAGCACCACTGGAACGGCGAAGTCGCATTCCATCATGTCAACTTTACCTACCCCGGCTCCAGCGAGGACGCCCTGCACGATATTGATTTTGTCGCCAAACCCGGCCAGACCACGGCCATTATCGGCTCCACCGGCTGCGGCAAAACCAGTTTGCTGCATTTGATCACCCGTTTTTATGATGTGACCGGCGGCAGCGTGACGGTAGACGGCGTGGATGTGCGCCAGATGCCACAGAGCACCCTGCGCGGCCTTTTGGGTTATGTGCCGCAAAAGGGCGTACTGTTCAGCGGCACGATTGATTCCAACCTGAAATTCGGCGGCGAGAATATCACCGATGCCGATGTGCGCACCGCCGCCCGCATTGCCCAGGCGGAAGAGTTCATCTCCGCCAAGCCGGAGGGGTACGAAAGCCCCATTGCCCAGGGCGGCACCAACGTTTCCGGCGGGCAGAAGCAGCGGCTTTCCATCGCCCGCGCCATTGCCAAACACCCGAAGATCTACCTGTTTGATGACAGCTTCTCCGCGCTGGACTACAAGACCGATGTTGCCCTGCGTCGCGCGCTGAAAGCCGAAACCGGCGACGCCACCGTGATTATCGTGGCACAGCGCATTTCCACTGTGCTGCACGCCAATCAGATTTTGGTTCTGGAAGATGGCCGCATTGTGGGCAAGGGCACCCACGCCCAGCTGATGGAAAGCTGCCCGGCTTACCAGGAAATTGCCCGCAGCCAGCTGAGCAACAAAGAGCTGAACCTGAAAGGAGGGGAAGCCTGATGCCGCATCCCGGACGAATGACGACCCAAAAGGCAAAAGACTTTAAGGGCACCATGTGCAGCCTGCTGGCAGAGCTGGGGCACTACAAGTTCCGCCTGATTGCCGTGATTGTTTTTGCCGTTCTTTCCACGATTTTTAATATTGCAGGCCCCAAGGTGCTGGCCAAAGCCACCACTGCCCTGGCCACCGGCTGGGTGGCCAAGCTGCGGGGCACCGGCAGCATTGACTTTGGCTATATCGGCAAAATCCTGCTGATCCTGCTGGTCATGTATCTGGTTTCCGCTGCGTTCAGTTTCTGCCAGAGCTGGATCATGAGCGGGCTTTCGCAGAAGATGTGTTATGACTTCCGCCGCCAGATCAGCGAAAAGATCAACCGCCTGCCCCTTGCCTATTTTGAAAAGCGCACCGTGGGCGAGGTACTTTCCCGCATTACCAACGATGTGGACACCCTGGGCCAGAGCCTGAACCAGAGCATTACCCAGCTGATCACCAGCATTACCACCATGATCGGCGTGCTCATCATGATGCTGACCATCAGCCCCACGATGACGCTGATTGCCATTTTGATCCTGCCGGTCTCGATGGCGCTGGTGCTGTTGGTGGTCAGGTTCAGCCAGAAATATTTCCGCGCCCAGCAAAAAGTTCTGGGCTCCGTGAACGGCCAGGTGGAGGAAGTATATTCCGGCCACAATGTGGTCAAAGCGTTCAACCGCGAAGATGCCGTTCTGAATGATTTTGACGAAGCCAACAACCGCCTGTTTGAATCCGCCTGGAAAAGCCAGTTCCTTTCCGGCCTGATGCAGCCCATCATGACCTTTGTGGGCAACCTGGGCTATGTAGCAGTGGCCGTTTCCGGCAGCATTTTTGCCGCGCGCGGCATCATCACCATTGGTGATATCCAAGCGTTCATCCAGTATGTGCGCAACTTCACCCAGCCCATCCAGCAGCTGGCCCAGGTCAGCAACATGCTGCAAAGTATGGCGGCGGCTTCGGAGCGCGTGTTTGAATTTTTGGGTGAGCCGGAAGAAGAACAGAACGCTGACCCCGCCCGCCGGGCAGACCCCGCCTGCATTGACGGCCAGGTCACCTTTGACCATGTCAAGTTTGGCTACACGCCGGAAAAGACTGTTATCCGGGATTTCAGCTGCGATGTAAAACCCGGCCAGAAAGTTGCCATTGTCGGCCCCACCGGCGCAGGCAAAACCACCATGGTCAAGCTGCTGATGCGCTTTTACGATGTCAACTCCGGCGCTATTACACTGGACGGCCACAACGTAAAGGACTTTGACCGCAGCGCCCTGCGCGAAGGCTTTGGCATGGTATTGCAGGATACCTGGCTGTTCCAGGGCACCATTATGGAAAACATCCGCTATGGCCGCCTGGATGCCACCGATGAGGAAGTCATCGCCGCCGCCAAGGCCGCCTGTGCCGACCACTTTATCCGCACGCTGCCCGGCGGCTACCAGATGGAGTTGAACGAGGATGCTTCCAACGTGAGCCAGGGCCAGAAACAGCTGCTGACGATTGCCCGCGCCATTCTGGCGGACAACAAAATTTTGATTTTGGACGAAGCCACCAGCAGTGTGGACACCCGCACCGAACAGCGCATCCAGACCGCCATGGACAACCTGATGCGCGGCCGCACCAGCTTTGTGATTGCCCACCGGCTTTCCACCATCAAGGACGCCGACCTGATTTTAGTCATGCGGGATGGTGACATTGTGGAGCAGGGCACCCACGACGACCTGTTGGCCGCTGGCGGGTTCTACGCCGATTTGTACAACAGCCAGTTTGAAGATGTAAGCGCGTAATTTTTTCTCTGATAAAACAGCAAAAGCCCAAAGCTGCCGGTTAAGTGAACCGTGCCGCTTTGGGCTTTTGGGTTATAAAATAGAATTTTTCAATAAATGTACCAATCAGGCAAAGAACGAAATGACTAGCACAACCAGGACCAGCGGCAGGCTGGCGGAAGAAACTGCATGCTGCCATTCGTGCCCTTAGCATTGTCAAAGCTGTGGATGATGTCTTCGCGGGTAACATGGATGCCGAGGTGTGCGGTCTTTTCTTTCAAAATCTCATCGCAGTGCTCATATTGTGCAGCCGTTTTCGATTTGTCCTTTCCAGTATAACACACTCTGCATTGCTTCTTCCACTTTTCTGCCAGGTTTCATTCCCAGCAGTCTACACATAAAAACACCAAAGGGCCAGCGTGCAGTGCTGGCCCTTTGGTGCGGTATAGGAAAACATAAAAAAGAGAATGGCAATGTTATTGGGTGTACCTGAAAATTCAAAATCCAAGCCGTTGGCTTCAGGTTCACCTTGGAGCGGCCTCACACGCCGCCGGGCAAGATCACACGATCTTGCGGGATTTGTGAACGCCGGTCTTTAAGAATTCGACCCATTCAGCCACGTTCACAGCGTGGTCACCAAGGCGTTCCAGATATTTGGTCACCATAAACAGATCCAGCGCGGTCTCTGCTTCGGTGGGGTGGGCGGCAATGTACTGGGCAATTTCGCTGCTGATGCGCCTGAACGCGGCGTCGATGACATCATCATGGGCGATCACTTCCGCGGCGGCGGCAAGGTCCACCTGCACATAGGCGGCAATGGAGCGTTTGACCATCTTCAGCACATCATCGCCCATTTTCAGGATATCTTCCAGCACGCCCACGGCATCGGTGGATTTGGCGTGCAGGTGCAGCACCAGCTCCGCAATATCGCTGGCCTGGTCGCCGATGCGCTCCACATCCGTTACCATTTTCAGGGCTGTACTGACCTTGCGCAGATCCGAAGCCACCGGCTGCTGGCGCAGCAGCAGCTGCAGGCAGCGGTGTTCGATCTCGTGTTCGCTTGCGTCGATCTGGCTGTCCCGCGCAACCACGCTGCGGGCCAGTTCAATATCATCATTGCGCAGGGCAGTCAGTGCGCTTTCAATGGCGGCACCGGCTTCGTGACCCATACGGGCCAGCAAGGTATCCAGCTGCAAAAGCTCTTCATCATAAGATTTACGCACACTAGGCATGGTATTGCTCCTCCGATCAACCAAAACGGCCGGAAATATAATCTTCCGTGCGCTTGTCCACAGGGGTGGAGAACAGGCGTTCCGTATCGCCCATTTCCACCAGCTCACCCAGCAGGAAGAACGCCGTCTTATCTGAAATACGGGCGGCCTGCTGCATGTTATGGGTCACGATTACGATGGTGTAGCGGTCCTTTAATTCCAGAGCCAGCTCTTCCACCTTGGAGGTGGAGATGGGGTCCAGGGCAGAGGTCGGTTCGTCCATCAGCAGAACTTCCGGCTCCACCGCCAGGGCGCGGGCAATGCACAAACGCTGCTGCTGGCCGCCGGACATGCCCAGCGCGCTTTTGTTCAGGCGGTCCTTCACTTCGTCCCAGATGGCAGCGCCGCGCAGGCTTTTTTCCACAATTTCATCCAGCTGCGCCTTACTGCGCACACCGTGGGTGCGGGGACCGTAGGCGATGTTATCGTAAATGCTCATCGGGAAGGGGTTGGGCTTCTGGAACACCATGCCAACCCGCTTGCGCAGCACATTGACATCCATCTTATCCTTATAGATATCCACACCGTCCAGCAGGATATCGCCGGAAATGCGGCAGCCTTCCACCAGGTCGTTCATGCGGTTCAGGCTCTTCAGGAAAGTAGACTTGCCGCAGCCGGAAGGACCGATGAACGCCGTGATCTCTTTTTCGGGGATGGCAATATTGATATTTTTCAGTGCATGGAAGCTGCCGTAATACAGGTCCATGTTTTTAACTTCGAATTTATTCATCATGCAGTTCCTTTCGGCATTACTTTTTGGCAAGGCGGCCGGCAATAAAGCTGGACAGGCTGTTGATGAGCAGCACCAGGATCAACAGCACCACGGCAGTGCCGTAGGTTTCATTGATATGCAGGCCCTCGCTGGAAAGCAGATACATATGGGTGGCAAGGGTACGGGTGGAGCTGAACACGCTGGCGGGCACGGCGGCAACGGTACTGGCCGTGTAGATCAGGGCCGCGGTTTCGCCTACAATGCGGCCCGTTGCCAAAATCACGCCGGACAGGATGCCCGGCATGGCGCTGGGCAGCACAATGGTGAATACGGTGCGCAGCTTGCCGGCCCCCAGGCCAAAGCTGCCCTCGCGGTAAGAATCCGGCACTGCAAGCAGCGCTTCCTCGGTGGTGCGCATGATGACCGGCAGCACCATGATGGCCAGCGTGAAGGCACCGGCGATCAGGCTGTAGCCCCATTTGAGCTGCATGACAAAGAACAGCATACCGAACAGACCGTATACGATGGAGGGGATGCCCTGCAGCGTTTCGGTGGTGATGCGCACCACCTTGACCAGCTTGCTGCCGCGTTTGGCGTATTCCACCAGCCAGACCGCAGCAAAAATGCCCAGCGGTGTGGCAATGGCCAGCGAGAACGCCGTCATCAGAATGGTATTGATAAGCGCGGGCATCAGGGATACGTTGTCGGAATTATAGGTCCACTCAAACAGGGACGGCTTGAGGTTGGGAATACCGTTGACCAGGATATAGCCGATCAGGAACACAAGTATCGCCACGGTAATCAGGGCCGCCAGCCGCACCAGCCAGCGCATGACAAGGGCATACGCGCGGGCCGCCATGCGGTTTTCGTGGCGGGCGGGGGGAACGATTTTCGCATTTGCGTGGGTCATATCATCGGTTTTACCGGCGGTTGCAGCAAAATCAGCCATTCTTTTCGCCCCCCTTTACCAAACTAAAGCAGAGATTGATCAGCAGAATGAAAACGAACAACACAACGCCGGTTGCGATCAGCGCTTCGCGGTGCAGGTCTGCAGCGTAACCCATCTCGATGACGATGTTGGAGGTCATCGTGCGCAGCCCCTGGAACAAGCCCTTGGGCATCCAGGTCTGGTTGCCGGCAACCATCACAACGGCCATCGTTTCGCCGATGGCGCGGCCAACACCCAGGATTACAGCGGACATTACGCCGCTTTTGGCGGCGGGCAGCACCGCGCAAAACACGCTGCGCTCATGGGTAGCACCCAGAGCCAGGCTGCCCTCGTAATAGCTTTGGGGCACAGCGTCCAGGCTGGTTTTGCTGACCGTGATGATGGTTGGCAAAATCATGATGCCCAGCAGCAGGCTGGCGGTAAACAGGCTCATGCCCTTGCCGCTTTTCACGTGCAGCACAGTTTTGAAAAAGTCCGATTTGACCATAGCCTGCACCGCCGGGACCATAACGATCATGCCGAAGAAGCCGTACACGACCGAGGGGATACCGGCCAGCAGCTGTACCGCCGGCAACAGCACCTTGTTGATACGAGGCGATGCAAAGCGGGACATATAGATGGCCGTCAGCAGCCCAATGGGCACCCCCACAATGATCGCGCCTGCGGTGACATAGATGCTCCCCAGGATCATGGGCAGGATGCCGTACAGGTTGTTGCCGGGTTTCCAGGTGGTGCCAAGCAGGAACTTGAGGGGGCCGATCTCAAAAATGGTGGGCAGGCCGTTTGCAAATAAGAAGATGCAGATCAGCGCCACGGCCAGAATGGAGATGCACGCGCAGGCGGTAAATACCCCCTGCATGACGATCTCTTTCAGGTGCGAAGTTGTTGTTTTCATTTTCCCATACTCTCCTGTCTTTGCTCAGGAACTATATACCGATGGCTTTCAAAAAACGGCCGTTGCCGCCTTTTGCCGCCGCAACAGCCGTCTTTTTTAGAAAGGGGGATTACTGAACGTCTGCCCAGGTGGTCAGCTCGCCGGTGTAGATGCCTTTGATCTGGTCAACGGTCAGGTTATCAGTGGGGTTGTCGTTGCTGACGATAACAGCAATGCCATCCTTTGCCAAGACAGTCGCCTTTGCGCCGCCCTCAACCTCAGAATCTTTCAGCTCGCGGCTGGCCATACCGATGGTGTAGGTGCCATCCAGTGCGCCGGAAACGCCGGTGGTGGAGTCGGTGGTCTGGAGTTCCAGGGTTGCGTTGGGGTTCACGGTCTTATACGCTTCGATCAGTTTTTCCATCAGCGGGGAAACAGAGGAGGAACCGCCAACCACGATCTTGCCTGCGGGCTGGGTGCTGGTGTAATCAGCGCCAACATCGCCGATGTAACCTTCCTCGGTGGCCAGGGCCTGACCGTCGGTGCTCATGCAGTAAGCAATGAAGTCCACGGCAACGGGGTCGGCAGCTTCGCCGTTCGTAACGATGTTGAACGGACGAGCCAGGGTGTAAGTACCATCCTTCACGGTGTCAGCGCTGGGGGCAACGCCTTCCACGGTGACAGCCTTGACATCATTGTTCAGAGAACCCAGGCTGATGTAGCCGATTGCGGTCTCATCGTTGGAAACAGCGGTCAGAACGCCGTTGGTGGAGCTCTGGATGGCAGCCGCCTCGGTGGTGTTGTCAACCTTTTCGCCTGCATCGTTCTTGGCTTCCACACCGGTCAGCTCGATGAAAGCGCCGCGGGTGCCGGAGCCATCCTCACGGGAAATCACGGTGATGTCCTGATCGACATCGAAATCGCCGGCAGCCGGTGCAGCAGTGGCTTCACTGGAAGCAGCCTCACTGGAGACGGCCTCGCTGGAAGCAGCGGAGGATGCCGGGCTGGAACCACAGGCGGCCAGGCTGAGAGCCAGAGCAGCAGCAACTGCAACGGAAACATTACGCTTTAACATAAACTTTCTTCTCCCTTAATTGTATCTGTTATTCTATCTCACACATTCGCTCAGGGGTTCGTGTTTTCCTATTCGTTCTTCCTGAGTGCGTATTTATTGTACCGCGCTGTTTCCCCAGTATCGACCATCGTGCAGTACAATCCGGGTAAAGCTTTGGTAATGGAAACTTTCCTTTTGCAAAGTTTGTGTAAAGTTGCCCAAAATCAATACTCCAAATTTTTACAATGTGCCAATTTTAGCAGTTTTCTTGCGTTAATTCGACATTTTACACAGTCTTTACAATTCTTTTACTGGCTTTTGGTGTTCATAAAGCCCTGTTTTCTATTATAATAGGTAACGGTATCGTGCCATTGTGGGCATGTGCAAAACGATTTGATTCGGTTTTGCTCCGGGTGCGGCTGCACCCAACAATGAAAACATAACAAAAGAGAAATGGAAGTGTAACCCCCTGTATGAGCATTTTTAATGTGTTCACGCTGATGGGCGGTATTGCCATGTTCCTTTACGGCATGGACCTCATGGGCAAAGCCCTTGAGCAGACCGCTGGCAGCAAACTGCAAGGCATCCTTTCCAAAATGACGGCCAGCCCGGTGCGCGGGCTGCTGCTGGGCATGGTCATCACTGCAGTGATCCAGTCCAGCGGTGCCACCACCGTTATGGCGGTCGGCTTTGTCAACTCCGGCCTGATGGAGCTGCACCAGGCCATCGGCGTCATCATGGGCGCCAACATCGGTACCACCGTTACCGGCTGGCTGCTCTCGCTTTCAGGCCTGGAGGGTGATTCCTTCGCCATCCAGATGCTGAACCCCAACGCGTGGGCCCCCATCCTTGGCTTTATCGGCATCTTCCTTTATATGCTGGGCAAGGATAAGGACCGCCGCAGCGGCGTGGGCAAGATCATGGTGGGCTTTTCCGTCCTGATGGCCGGTATGAACACCATGTCCACCGCCATGAGTCCTCTGGCCGATGAGCCCTGGTTCATGGACCTGTTTCTGAGCTTCAAAAACCCGGTTCTGGGCGTGCTGGCCGGTGCCGTGCTGACGGCTGTGCTGCAGTCTTCCTCCGCTTCGGTGGGTATTTTGCAGGCCCTCACCTCCACTGGTGCCGTCACCTATGCGGCGGCGGTTCCCATCATCATGGGCCAGAACATCGGCACCACCGTTACTGCGCTGATCTCCTCTGCCGGTGCCAACAAAAATGCTAAGCGCACCGCATTTGTTCATCTGTACTTTAACCTCATCGGCACGCTGGTGTTCCTGTGCGGTTTTTACGGGCTGCATGCACTGTTGGGATTCTCGTTTTACAACGAAACCGCCAACACCTTTGGCATTGCCATTGTGCACACGATATTCAACATTGTGACCACCGCCATCCTGCTGCCGTTCAACCGCGTGCTGGAAAAGCTGGCCATCCTGACCGTGCCGGACAGCAAGGATCAGGCGGGCGAGCAGCATTCCCTGCTGGACGAACGCCTGCTTTCCACCCCGTCCGTTGCCGTTGGCCGCGCTATGCTGACCGGCGGCGATATGGCCGAGATCTGCCGCACCTCCCTGCTGCAGGCCATGTCCCTGACCCACAAGTGGGATGAAGCCATTGCCGACGAGGTGAACCGCAAGGAAGACGCTGTGGACCATTACGAGGACGTTCTGGGTACCTATCTGGTCAAGCTGAGTGCCAAGGCACTTTCCCGCGAGGACAACCGCACCATCAACACCCTGCTGCACACCATCAATGACCTGGAGCGCATCTCTGACCACTCGGTCAACCTGCTCAAGGCCGGGCAGGAAATTCAGGAAAAATCCATCCACTTCAGCCACGAAGCGATCGACGATCTTTCCGTTCTGGAGGCCGCCGTTCAGGATATCGTGAACCGCACCGTGGATGCGTTCCAGAAGAACGACTGTTACGCCGCCGGCAAGATCGAGCCGCTGGAGCAGGTTGTGGACGGCCTGGTGCGCGAAGTCAAAACCCGCCATATTGCCCGCCTGCAGGCCGGTGCCTGCACCATTGAGTACGGTTTTGTGCTGGATGATCTGCTGACCAACTATGAGCGCATTGCGGACCACTGCTCCAACATTGCCGTTGCCATGATTGAAGTATCGGAGGACCGCTTTGATACCCATGAATACCTGAACCACATCAAAAACGGTGAAAGCCCCAGTTTTGAAAAGCGCTATGAGCGCTACCGCGGCCGCTATACCTTTGAGCCCGGCCCCAGCGGAACTGCCGCTGCACCGGAGCAGAAAAAATAATTATCGCAGGGCTTTCCCCTGTAAAATGGGCCGGGACCTGTGGCACATCGCAGGTTTCGGCCTGTTTGTTTGGAGGATCTTATGATCTATATTGTTGAAGATGACGCATCCATCCGTGAGCTGGAGCAGTATGCTCTGCAAACCAACCAGTACACCGTCCGCGGGTTTGAGGACGGGGCTTCCTTCTGGGCTGCCGTGCGGGAGACCGTGCCCGACCTGGTGATTCTGGACGTTATGCTGCCCGATGAGGACGGCTACCAGATTTTGGGCCGCCTGCGGGAGACCGCCGCGACCCGCACCGTACCAGTCATCATGGTCACAGCCAAAACCAGCGAGATTGATGTGGTAAAAGGACTGGACCACGGTGCAGACGATTACCTCTGCAAGCCGTTCGGCATTATGGAGTTCATCAGCCGCGTCAAGGCGGTGCTGCGCCGCGCCAGCACCGCACCAGCCAGCACCACCACCCTGCGGTTTGGAGACATCACGCTGGATGACGTTGCCCGCACCGTTACGGTGGACGGTGAGCCGGTGGAGCTGACCTTTAAGGAATATTCGCTGCTGCATTTCTTTTTGGAGCATCCCGAAGAAGTTCTGGCCCGCGAGCGCATCATGAAAGCCGTGTGGGATACCGACGACCTGTTGGAAAGTCGCACCATTGACATGCACGTGCGGACCCTGCGCCAAAAGCTGGGCCACGCCGGGGACGCCATCTGCACCGTGCGCAAGGTGGGGTACAAACTGTCCGCCAAGGGCACGGAGGCCGGGGAAGATGCCTGATACCGCCGAAACCGCCCACATCACTGCGCCGCGCAGCATGGCTCACCTGTTGCGCACCACTTTGATGGCTGTGGGTATTTTGTCCCTCCTGCTCAGCGTGGTGGGGGCAGCGCTGCTGTTCCAGCACGCTTTTGCCGAGCAGTTTGACACCGACCTTTCCCGCACGGTGAAAGCTATTGCGGTGGGGTATGAGCATTCTGCCGACCCACAGCCAGAGCAGCTGGCCCAGTATGCAGACGGCCTACGTCTGACCCTTGTGGCCCAGGATGGCACCGTTTTGTACGATTCTGCCACTGCTGATCCCAGCACCTTGCCCAACCATGCCAACCGCCCAGAGATCCAGCAGGCTATGGCAGAGGGCACTGGTGCCAGCGTGCGCCGCAGTGCAACCCTTGGGTACGACACCCATTATTATGCCGTGCGCCTGACGGACGGAAGCGTTTTGCGGCTGGCGGACGAAACCAGCAACATGTGGAGCAGCTACAACCGCGTGCTGCCCGTTCTGGTGGCCGGGTGCATCCTTATCATCATTCTGGCGCTGGTGCTGGCGCAGGTCATTACCAAGCATCTGGTGCAGCCCATCACCCGAATGGCGGAGCACCTGGACTGCATCGAGGCCAATGTGCCGTATGAGGAGCTGATCCCGCTGGCGCACACGGTACAGTCTGACCGCAAGCTGCGGGAGGACAATGAGACCATCCGCCGGGAGTTTACCGCTAATGTCAGCCACGAGCTGAAAACCCCGCTGACAAGCATTTCCGGCTATGCAGAGCTGATTGAAAACGGCATGGCAAAACAGGAGGACATTCCCACCTTTGGCCACCGTATCCACAAGGAAGCCCAGCGCATGATCACGCTGGTATCGGATATTTTGCAGCTTTCGGAACTGGACGGCATGAGCAAGCAGCAGGAAAACAGCCCCACCGCCGATTTTGTACCGGTGGACCTTGGCGTGCTGGTCAAGGATGTTGCCACCAACATGACGGTGAACGCCCGCAAAGCCTACATTACGCTGCAATACAAAGTACAGCCCGTTACGGTGCGCGGCAGCCACGACCTGTTGACCGAGCTTGTAACCAACCTGTGCGACAATGCCATCCGCTACAACCGGCCGGGTGGCCATGTGGAGCTGAGCTGCGGCACCAATGCGGACGGCTGCCCGTATTTCTGCGTGGAGGACAATGGCATCGGCATCCCACAGGACAGCCAGAGCCGCGTGTTTGAGCGCTTTTACCGAGTGGACAAATCCCGCTCCAAGGCGACCGGCGGAACAGGCCTGGGGCTCGCCATTGTCAAGCATATCGCTGTTCTGCACGGTGCGCGCATTGATCTGGAATCCACCGTCGGCACCGGCACCACCATCCGCATTATCTTCCCGAAGATGTGAGGTTTTATTTACGGGAGATTGGCGGCCTTTTTGAAAAAAGTCCTGGCGAAAAACTTTAATGGCGATAGAATAGAATTATAGGGCAATACCGCATAATTCTAAGTGCCGATACGGCGAGCGAGGTGCGGTAGCTGCTAGGCCAAAAGCGCAGATAATACTGGATGCTGCAAAGGTGAGCGCCGCCAGTGGCGGAAACAGCGAACCGAAGCAGGGGCAGCGGTCGCAGAGTGCGAGGGGCTTTTGCCCCCGAAGCACGATGCGGGTACCGCAACCCGACATTATCGAGCATTTTGGCAACGCAGATGCCGTGCCGCAGCCGTCGGAGCGGTGCTTAAGCCGTAAGGCGGGAATTGTGCGGTGTTGCCTTATAGAAATAGAAAAAGGCATGTGCTTACATCTTTGAGGGATGGGGCACATGCTTTTTTCTTTTCTTGTTCCTTGCGCCAGTTTTCACTTGCAACCAGGCAAAGTTCCGGCGGGGTCAGGTGACCCCGCCCTACCCCTTTATTTTCCCGTCAACCGTCCCATGTCTCCCTCCCGCGCACAATATTTCCCGCAAAAGTTCCCCATTTCCCACCCTGCCACAGGGCAGTTTTCAACATTGACCACATTTTTTGCGGATAATTTCTCCTGTTTACGGTCAGTTTTCCACTATCTCCGCAAAATAATCACACGATAATTCGTCATCTATTCCTGCGCAATTTTGCAGCTCTGAGTTTTCAACGTTTTTCACAGATTTTCCTATCGTTTCCACTGTGGAAAAGTTGAAAACATTGTTCAAAGACATAAATCTTTTACATTTACAGTTGTAACATCTTGGTTACATGCCTCGTTTATATATTATAGAAGGTTGAAATTTTCCGCCAAAGGAGGTTATCGTATGGGAATGCACAGCACTTATACCGCAACGCATTACAAGGATTTGAATATTGACTGGCAGGCACGCGCCGTTACGCGCCACGGGGAAGATATTTCCCTGACCCCGCAGGAGTTTGCCCTGCTGCAAGTGCTGTTTGACCACCGCGGCCAGGCTGTAAGCCGCGGCGACCTGCTGCATACCGCCTGGGGCTACCCCAGCATCGGCATTACCCGCACGGTGGATGTACATATCCAGCATTTGCGCCGCAAACTGGGGCTGAAACAGGAGATCCAGACCATTTACCGTGTGGGGTATACCCTTTCCTGAACATAATTGGGAACACAAATCAATATTTTTTCCGTTTGTGCCCGTCAAAGTCCGGTTTATCACCCTTGCCTTGTGGTATAATGAGGGTATTCGGGTGTATCTGAAAAAAAATCACGGCTGTTTTGCAGGCGCAAGCCACAAAACTGCACTTGCGAAAAACCGTTTATTTTCGCCTTTTCAGGTACACCCAAGGCAAAAATATAAGCAGCAGGCTTGACATTCCCTTGCGGCGGGGGTATCCTGAATACAGGAACAGAATTTAATCACTGCGTGGTTCTGCCCCGCGCAGTGCAGGTAAAGTGAGGCTCCCGCCATGAGCAGAATGTATGATATCATCCAGGAGCTGTGCCGCCGCGACGGCACTGACGTAACCAAAATGTGCCGCGCGCTGAAAATCCCGCGCAGCACCCTGTCGGAGCTGGCATCCGGCCGCACCAAACAGCTGACGCTGAAGCACGCGCGGCCCATTGCCGAGTATTTTGGCGTTACCATCGCCCAGCTTGCCGGGGATGAACCGCTGGAAACCGAGCCGGACCAGACGGATGCCGTTTCGGACCTGATCCGCGATGAGCCCATTGCCGCTTATGAGAACTTGAAGCGCTACCTGACCGAAGAGGACAAGGCCGATATTGCCACCCTGATCCGCCTGCGCGCGGAGATCAACCAGGGCAAGCAGTAAGCCGCCTTTGGCCGGGCCTGCGCTTGCGGGAGGGGCATGAATGTTCAAATATACCCTTGCAGCCACACTGGACGAGATGGACCGGGAAGGCATTACCGTGGCGGAATGCCCGCTGCGCAGCATGCGCTGCCTTTCTTTGCAGAACGGGCGCATTGTGGGCATCAACACCGCGCGGTTTGATTCTTCCGCCGAGGTGCGCACCGCCCTGATCCACGAGGACGGGCACTTTGCCAGCGGCGCGTTCTATCTGCCGTATTCGCCCTACCAGCTCAAAGCGCAGGCCGAATACCGGGCCGACAAAGCCGCCGTGCTCAAGCACATCCCCTACCCCGAACTTGCCGCCCGCCTGCGCCGCGGTGATACCCTTGCCGACGCCGCCGAATACTTTTGCGTGACCGAAGATTTCCTGCGCAAAGCCTATGACCTGTACCGCGATATGGGGTATAGCTTTGGGGCCGAGGAAAAAGCGTAACTATGATTGTATACGACAAATTCTGGGAAACGATGAAGCGGTGCGGGGAAAGCACTTATACGCTGATCAACCACTACAACATCAGCAGCGGCACCATTGACCGCATCCGCAAGGGGCAGGGCATTACCACGGCCAAGCTGGACGACTTCTGCCAGATTTTCCACTGCCGGGTTGAGGACCTGATAACCTATGTTGAACCTGCCGATGGCGAACCACACAGCCCTTACAGCGAAAAAAGCCCAAAATAAAGCGACCGTTTGAACCCAAAAGCTCAAACGGCCGCTTTTCTATTTTACTTACTTTTCTTTTTCCCACGGCTGCAGGGGGGCCAGGAAACCGGCATCCTGCAAGGCCTGGCCGATCAAATCCAGGCGGTCGGGGGTGGCGGCCTCCACAAGGTGGTAGTGGTAGCCGTCCGTTGCGGTGGAAAGCACGGTGGAAGCGCCGCCCGCCAATGCCTGCAAGAACTCCTGCACATCCTGGCGGGAGCGGATATCCATTTCCGCGGTGATGCGCCCATAAACGCGGTGGCTGATGCTGATATTTTTCACCCGGCCGCCGTGGTCCACGATCAGGTTCAACTCCTGCCCGGCCTGCTCCGGGGTGTGGCGGACCTTAAACTCCCGCAGGCAGCCGGTTTCCTGCTGCTGCAGGATATAGCCGCGGTTGGTGGAGATGATATTGGGCCGGGATGCCCGGATCACGGCAAGGTCCTGCACGATCACCTGGCGGCTGACCCCAAACCGCGCGGCCAGGTCCTTGGCGGCAATGGGGGCATCGGCCTGGTTAAGCAGGGCCAAGATTTCTTCCCGGCGCTGTGCGGTCGTCATACGGGTGCCCCCTTTCCCATCAGGCTGTCCAGTTCTGCATCGTTCATGGCGTTTGCTACTTCCTTTCGCATGGGTTCTGTAAACAGTATAGCACCTGCCGCGCACCGGTGCAAACGGATGGCGAAAATTCCCGGCAAGCGGCTTGGATTTTTAGGGTTGCCGGGCTTTTTAGGGTTGCTGGGGTTCTGGGTTTACCCGCAGACCTAGGAAGTTTTCCCTTTGCATTCTTTTTGTTCTTTGGCTTTTTCGGGTTCTTTTTTGAGGGCAGAATGTCCCACGCGCTGATAGACAAGCGTTGCACCGAAAACTGCGCCAAAGCGCAGCTGACTGTGGATATTTCCCGCACGGTGGAAGCACCGATTGAAGAGATTTTTATTTTTGAGTAATTTTTAAGCACATAACAAACACCGGACCGCATGTAATATTGCATGCGGCCCGGTGTGTTATTTCAGGCTATATTCTGTTTGAAGCGCGGAGGTTAAATCAAACCACACCCTGGCTCATCATAGCGCTGGCGATCTTCTCGAAGCCTGCGATGTTGGCACCGGCAACCAGGTTGCCCTTCATGCCGTAACGCTCGGCTGCATCGGCAGCGTTCTTGTAGATGTTGACCATGATGTTGTGCAGGCGCTCGTCAACCTCTTCAAAGGTCCAGGAGAGGCGCAGGCTGTTCTGGCTCATTTCCAGGCCGGAAGTAGCAACGCCGCCGGCGTTGGCTGCCTTAGCGGGAGCGAACAGGATACCGTGGCTCTGCAGGTAAGCGATTGCTTCCGGGGTAGAAGGCATGTTAGCACCTTCGGCAACAGCGTAGCAGCCGTTGGCAACCAGTGCCTCGGCACCTTCCAGCTGCAGCTCGTTCTGGGTTGCGCAGGGCAGAGCGATATCGCAGGGAACAGTCCAGATGCCCTTGCTGCCCTCAACGTACTTAGCGGTGGGAACGTAATCCAGGTAAGTCTTGATGCGGGCACGCTTGACTTCCTTGATTTCCTTGATGACCTTGTAGTCAATGCCGTTCTCGTCCACGATGTAGCCGTTGGAGTCGCTCATGGCGATAACCTTGCCGCCCATCTGGGTAGCTTTCTGGTTTGCATAGGTAGCAACGTTGCCGGAGCCGGAGATGACCACACGCTGGCCCTCAAAGCTCTTGCCAGCATCAGCCAGCATTTCCTTGGCAAAGTAGCACAGGCCGTAGCCGGTAGCCTCGGTACGGGCCAGGGAACCGCCGAACGGGATGCCCTTGCCGGTCAGGATGCCGGAGTACTCGTCGCGGATGCGCTTGTACTGGCCAAACAGGAAGCCGATCTCACGGCCGCCAACGCCGATATCACCGGCGGGCACATCGGTATCGGGGCCAATGTGGCGGTACAGCTCGGTCATAAAGCTCTGGCAGAAGCGCATAACTTCGGCGTCGCTCTTGCCGTGGGGGTCAAAGTCAGAACCGCCCTTGCCGCCGCCCATGGGCAGGCTGGTCAGGCTGTTCTTGAAGCACTGCTCAAAGCCCAGGAACTTGAGGATAGACAGGTTGACAGAAGAATGGAAGCGCAGGCCGCCTTTGTAGGGGCCGATGGCAGAGTTGAACTGTACACGGTAGCCGCGGTTGACCTGCACCTTGCCGGCGTCATCCACCCAAGGCACACGGAACATGATGATGCGCTCCGGCTCAACCAGGCGCTCGATCAGGCTCGCCTTTTCATATTCAGGATGGGCCTCAACAACGGGCTCCAGGCTTTCAAGAACTTCCTCAACAGCCTGCAGGAATTCCTTCTGCTCAGCATTGCGCTTTGCAAGGCCCTGGTACACTTCGTTCAGATAAGCATTTTTGATAGACATGGTATACACTCTCCTTTTTGGTGGGCTGCTGTTTTCCGCTTCCGGCCGCACTGCCGGACCCCTTGAAACTGGCGGAAAGCGCGCGGTCCTCTATTTCTTTCACCGGTATTTATATTAGCACGCTAAAGTGCATTTGACAATATTTTTTGAAAAATTTTGTTTGTGCGATAACGGCAAGTGTATCCCATTTGCACACAAATAATAGTTTTTTACGCTTTTACCTCGTTTTTCAGTTCCTCACCGCGGGCAAAGGCACGGGCATTTTCCAGCGTGATGGCCGCAATGCTCTGCAATGCCGTGCGGGTAAAGAACGCCTGGTGGCTGGTAATAACCACATTGGGGAAGCTGAGCAGCACCGGCACCACCTCGTTTTCCAGCACATCGTCGGAGAAGTCCTGGAACACCTGGTCATCCTCATCCTCGTACACATCCAGGCCCACGCCGCCGAACTTGCGGGCGCGCAGGGCTTCGATCAGGGCGTCGGTGTCGATCAGGCCGCCGCGGCTGGTGTTGACCAGGATGGCAGAATCCCTCATCATGGCGATGGTATCCTTGTTAATCATGTGATGGGTACCCTCGGTCAGCGGGCAGTGCAAGCTGACCAGGTCGGCTTTCTGCAGCAGTTCTTCCAGCGAAACATAGCGGGCAAACTTTTCCACTTCGGGGTTTTTGTACATGTCATAGCAGAGCACATTCATGCCAAAACCGTGGCAGATGCGCGCCATGGCGGCGCCAATGCGGCCGGTGCCCACAATGCCGGCGCAGGCGCCATAAAAGTTTTGGCCCAGCAGGCCGTCCAGTGCAAAGTTGTTATTGCGCACCTTGATATATGCCTTGCAGATGCGGCGGTTTGCGGCCTGGGCCAACGCCATGGCGTGCTCGGCAACGGCTTCCGGGCTGTAGCCCGGCACACGCATAACGGTAATGCCGTTGGCTTTGGCGGCGGCAAGGTCCACGTTATTGTAGCCCGCGCAGCGCATCAGCAGCAGCTTGATGCCCGCTTTGGCCAGCACGGACAGCGTTTCGGCACCGCAATCACTGTTGACAAAGGCACAGACGGCATCGCCGCCCGCGGCCAGCTGGGCGGTATCTGGATCCAGGTTGGCCGCCAGGAACTTGATGGTGCAGCCATAGTCCGGGTCAGCGGCCAGAACGTCAAAATACAGGTGGTCGTAATCACGGGTGCCATAAAAAATGATCTTCATACTTTTCCCTTTTCTGCCCTGCGGGCGTCCTCTTGTTGCGGCGTACCGGAATTCTTTTGTTTTCCGGCACACTCCGGCTCGGTCGTTAATATTTTATCATATCCGACGGTTTTAGTATAGCCAGTTTCCGGCATTTTGAATGTTGCCAGGGCAACAAAACGTGGCAAAAAAGGGGTGCATGCCCTGTTTTTCTTTTACACGGTTTTCTCGCTGCCTTCGTTCGGTTTGGCGGTTCCGGCAGAGTGTTCCACGTTTTTCAGCAGCTCTTCCGCCGAAATGCCATACAGCTTGGCCAGCGCGATCAGGTTGGAGGTGTTGGGGTCCGAGGTGCCGTTTTCCCACTTGGATACCGCCTGGCGGCTGACACCGATGGTTTCCGAAACAAACTCCTGGGTCATTTTGCAGCGCACACGGTTCTCCCGCAGGGCTTCGGCCAGGGACTTGCGGGTGGCTTTCTTTTCTACCCGCACTTCGTGGGAGTTGATGTAAACCCGCAGCGCCTTGATGACCAGCCACAGCAGGTAGATACCGACAATGCCCATAACCAGCATGAGCGCAAGATTGAATACCGCCCAAAGAATGCCAAATACTTGATATTTCATTTTATAATCTCCTATCAACAGCTTGCAGTGGGCGGTGCACCGCCCGGCAAAACCCGGCCGGATGGTCCGGCCCCTTGTGTTTTGCTGGCCTTATTATAGCGAAAGCACCCGGTTGCCGCCACCAACTGGGGCGATACTTTGGGTTGCAGCCTGCTATTTTGCCGGTTTTGGGGTCATTTTGCATCAAAAAGCACCCACCCGCCGGAAAAACCTGGCCAGGCGGGTGCAAAACCATGCGATCCGATTTTGGCAGAACCAGCGCAACAAACCGGGCCGCCGGGCGGCGGTTCTCTGTGCGCGCAGCGCTATACAGTTTGTATTATTTGTTTAGGCAATACCGCATAATTCTAAGTGCCGATACGGCGAGCGAGGTGCGGCAGCTGCTAAGCCAAAAGCGCAGATAATACTGGATGTCTTATCGAGCATTTTGGCAACGCAGATGCCGTGCCGCAGCCGCCGAAGCGGTGCTTAAGCCGCTAGGCGGGAATTGTGCGGTGTTGCCTTTAATATATCCAAGTCAGGCATTCTTTTGTTCGATCTCGACCATCACCAGTTCGGTCTTGCCCTCGGTACGAATCTTGTAGCCCCAGGTCCCGGTGCCGCCGCTCACAATGGCGGCGCAGGCGGGGGTGATCTGTTTCATGCCGTAATTCAGTTCATTATAGCGGAACAGCTTTGCCACAAGGCCGGTGGGCCAGATCTGACCGCCGTGGGTGTGACCGCTCAAAATCAGGTTTGCACCGGCTGCGGCATCGGCTTTCAGCTCGCGCGGCTCGTGGTCCAGCAGGATGGTATACACATTGTCCGGGCCGTTCGGCATCAGCTGGGCGGGGGTAAAGCGGTTACCCTGGGTGTACAGCCAGTCCTTGCGGCCCACAATGCGCACTGGGGTAGCATTCTTACCCACATAGGCCAGCTGGGAAACATCCTCCAGAATGCGAATGTGCGCCCGCGCAAAAGCGCCCTCCAGGTCCGCGCGGCCATAGCTCGGCTCCCGCCAGTGGTGGAACAGATCATGGTTGCCCAACACGAACCACTTGCCGCCGGGCGGGTCCAGCGTGGCAAAGAAGGCATTGAAGGAATCAAAATCCGGGCGTTCCACATGCTCGTCAAAAATATCGCCGGTGAAAAGGATCATATCGGGGTTCAGTTCCCGGATGCGGCGGTTCAGCTCCGGGATGCGCTTGCGGTCCACGGCACCTTTGCCGGGGTGCAGGTCGCTGATTTGCAGCACCCGCAGTTTGCCGCCCGGCAGGGGCTTGGTGGTTTGCAGGCGATAGGTGGTGGTAACCAGGCGCATAGCCTTGAAATAGCTCCAGAGCATCATGGCGGCCGTGCCCACCCAGGCCAGCAGGCCGCCCATCCAGATGGTCTGCCAGGCTGCCTGCACCGTTCCGCCAATTACACGGGCCAGCAAGCCCACAACGTCCCCGGCGATATACAGCCCGGTCAGATGGGAGTTGACGATCATGCCGGGGCCGAGCGGGTCCCGCCCGATCCAAGACATCACGGCCAGCAGCAACAGCGGCAGCAGCAGATACACCGCCGGATGAGCACCCGCAAAGCAGGCCACAAACGGCAGTTTGAGAAAATTCAGATACAGCACCACCGCCACAAGGGCCTGGCCGATTTTGGGGATGGTGAACTGGATAAAATGCCCGTACATTGCAGGACCTCCGTTCTTTAGTTAGGAGTTAGGAGGGAGGAGTTAGGAGTTGAGAGAATTAGAAATGAGCAATGAGAAATTAGGAATTTGAGGTGGGGCGGGGTATGGGACGGAAGATTTTATTGTCGGCAGACAACAGTAAAATTATCTGTAGGGCGGGATAACCTCATCCTGCCGGGGAGGAACACAGATCATTTGCCACAGCCCTAAAAACAATCTGTAGGGAACGGTCTTGACCGTTCCGAGGACATATTTGCATATGCCGTGATGAGATTTACCGCAGGACTTGTCATACGGTGCGGTAATGACAACACGGCCAATCATTTTGCAAATGTGCAATAAATTTTACGCCCGCCCGGGACGTCGAGGACGCCGTCCCCTACAAATTGGGAAAGATTTGGCACAGGATCTGCAAAGCGTGCCAAAGCGTGGTTTCGGCGTGGTCGGGTGACCACGCCCTACAAGGCCCATCTCCAATTCCTAATTTCTCATTTCTAATTCCTAATTATCCCCTAACTCCTAACTGATATTGTATCACTCGTGCCCGGCAAACTCAACAAATACAACAGGCAGGCTGCCTGCGGGGTTGCGGGCAGCCTGCCTGGAAAAAGCAGGGATAAGTCTTTATTCAGTTATGCCTGTTCTTTTGCCTTGATGGCTTCGTCAATGGCCTTGGCGGCTTCCTTACCGGCGCCCATAGCCAGAATGACGGTGGCGGCACCGGTAACAGCATCGCCGCCGGCATAGACGAACGGGCGGCTGGTCAGGCCATCGGGGCCATCGGTGATGATGCAGCCGTGCTTATCGGTATCCAGGCCGGGGGTAGTGGAACGGATCAGCGGGTTGGGGCTGGTGCCCAGAGCCATGATCATGGTATCCACATCCAGCTCAAACTCGCTGCCCTCCTTGACGATGGGGCGGCGGCGGCCGGAAGCATCGGGTTCACCCAGCTCCATCTCCACGCAGGTCATGCCCTTCACGCAGCCGTTTTCATCGCCCAGAACCTCGACCGGGTTGGTCAGTGTCTTGAAGATGATGCCCTCTTCCTCGGCATGCTCGACTTCTTCCTTACGGGCAGGCAGTTCGGCCATGCCGCGGCGGTATACAATGTACACCTGCTCGGCACCCAGGCGCTTGGCGCAGCGGGCTGCGTCCATGGCGACGTTGCCGCCGCCCACAACGGCAACGGCACGGCTCTTCATGATGGGGGTGCGGCTGCCGGGCTGGTATGCTTTCATCAGGTTCACGCGGGTCAGGTACTCGTTAGCAGAGTAAACGCCCTTCAGGCTCTCGCCGGGGATACCCATAAAGCGGGGCAGACCGGCGCCGGAAGCGATATAGATTGCCTCAAAGCCATAGTCATTCATCAGCTCGTCAACGGTCAGCACCTTGCCGATGACCATATTGCACTCAATATCAACACCCAGCTCTTTCAGGCCTTCCACTTCGTGCTGCACAATATCCTTGGGCAGACGGAACTCCGGAATGCCGTACATCAGAACGCCGCCTGCAACGTGCAGGGCTTCGTATACGGTAACCTTATAGCCCAGCTTGGCCAGGTCGCCGGCAACGGTCAGGCCGGAAGGACCTGCACCGATAACTGCCACCTTATGGCCGTTCGGCTCCGGTTTAGCAGCCGGGGTGTGGACGTTTTCACGGTGCCAGTCAGCCACAAAGCGCTCCAGGCGGCCAATGCCGACGGGTTCGCCCTTGATGCCGCGCACGCACTTGCCCTCGCACTGGTTCTCCTGCGGGCAGACACGGCCACAGACAGCGGGCAGCGCGCTGGACTTTGCGATGACCTGGTAAGCAGCTTCAAAATCGCCCTTTGCCACTTCGGCAATAAAGGCGGGAATATCGATCTGAACAGGGCAGCCGGTGCGGCAGGCGGGCTTTTTGCACTGCAGGCAGCGCTTGGCTTCGTTCACAGCCATTTCAGCGGTATAGCCCAGGGCAACTTCCTTAAAGTTTTTGTTGCGGACGTTGGGGTCCTGGCTGGGCATGGGGCATTTTTTCGGGTCCATATTCGGCATGTTACTCAACCTCCTTTTTCAGCAGGTTGCATTCCGCTTCCCGCGCGTGGGTTTCAAAGTCGCGGTACATGGTGCCGCGGTGCATGGCTTCATCAAAATCGACTTCAAAGCCATCGAAATCGGGGCCATCCACACAGGCAAACTTGGTTTTGCCGCCCACAGTCAGGCGGCAGCCGCCGCACATGCCGGTGCCGTCCACCATGATGGGATTCATGGAAACAACGGTCTTAACGTTATAAGGCTTGGTGGTCTTGACAACGAACTTCATCATGATCAGCGGTCCGATGGTGATGACCTCGTCAAAGTTGGCGCCAGCCTTGATCTTTTCTTCCAGCGGCATCGTCACAACGCCCTTCTGGCCGTAAGAGCCGTCATCGGACATGATGATCAGCTCGTCACAGCAGGCGCGGAATTCGTCTTCCAGGATGACAAGGTCCTTATTACGGAAGCCGATGATGCCGGTAACCTTGGTGCCCTGGGCCTTGAGGGCCTGGGCAACGGGCAGGGCAATGGCGCAGCCGACGCCGCCGCCGACTACGCAGACATTTTTGAGCCCTTCAATTTCAGTTGCTTTGCCCAGCGGGCCGACAAAGTCATGCACATACTCGCCCTCTTTGAGGGAGTTCAGCTGCATGGTGCCTGCGCCGACGATCTGGAAAATGATGGCCACAGTGCCTGCTGCGGCATCATAATGGGCAATCGTCAGGGGGATGCGCTCGGAATCCTCCTTGGCGCGGATGATGATGAACTGGCCCGCTTTCGCCTTTTTGGCAATCAGCGGTGCTTCAATGACCATTTCGGTCACTGTGGGGTTCAATTCCCGCTTTTTAACGATCTTGAACACTTGTTCTAACCTCGCTTTTTCTCCGTTTTATCATTCCGTCCCCCGCCTGCCAAATGCGCACAAGCAGGCAAAAGGGTAGATGGTATCATTGTACCATATTTACTTTACCAGCTTTTTTCAGGATTGTAAAGCGGTAAAGTGCGGTGTTTTATCGTCGCAGTGTGTCAAAGAATGCTCTGTCGGGGCGAACATTGTTCGCCCGCAGTCTTTCTCCATGTATGCTGTTTCCCGGAAAAGCCGCTGCATCATCAGGTTGGTGGGCGCACAATGTGCGTACCTACGGCCTCCACAGAATATTTTGGCATGCCAAGTTATGACATGCGGTACCGTCCTATCTGCGCTGTTCACACCGTCAAAGCGTCAATGGCGGCTTTGCATGCCTGCAGGGTCAGGTAGGTGACTGCACAGTCTGAGCCGATAAACCAGCGTTCTTCGCCGTTACAGACAATTTTGCGGATCAATTTTCCACGGTACTCCGCTTGGATATAAATGCCGTTTGCCATGTTGCTGCCCCCTTTTCCGGCCGGCTAAAAGTAGCCTTACTTTTTATTGTGCCATCTTTTGGAGCAGCTTACAAGGGCAGGCAGTGTAAAATTTCGCCCATGCTGCGTACAGAAAATTCAGCAGTTGCACCAAAACTTTATCCATGCGCGGCAAACTGATAATATTTGACAGCGTTTTCCAGTTTTTTCACTGGAAAACTGTAGCTTTTTATGCTATACTGTACCAAAATATCTGCCGTTTTATTTTTACAAAATTATTGCGTCCTTTTGCAGGGCGTGTATAATATAATAGTAGATAATACGGGTGCAGCTGCACCCGGCTGGAGGAATACGGATATGACAAAGCAAGAGATGCTGCAGTTAAAAATGACTGCGACCCGCGTGCGCATGGGCATTATTGAAGCGACCCATGGCGGCAAAAGCGGGCACCCGGGCGGCAGCCTTTCTGCTGCTGATGTGCTGACTTACTTATACTTTAAGGAAATGCAGATCGATCCGCAGAACCCGCAGGACCCTGACCGTGACCGTTTTGTGCTTTCCAAGGGCCATGCAGCGCCGGGTCTGTACTCGGTGCTGGCAGAGCGCGGGTTCTTCCCCGTGGCTGACCTGCCTACCCTGCGCCGCTCCGGCAGCTACCTGCAGGGCCACCCCAACATGAACACGGTTCCCGGTGTTGATATGAGCACCGGCAGCCTGGGCCAGGGTGTTTCCGCCGCAGCCGGCATGGCACTGGCCGCCAAGATGAAGAACCCCGACATCAACGTGTACACCCTGCTGGGTGACGGCGAGATCGAAGAGGGCGAGTGCTGGGAAGCATTTATGTTTGCCAACCACTATAAGCTGGATAACCTCTGCATCATGATCGACGTGAACGGCCTGCAGATCGACGGCCCCACCGCCAAGGTCATGAACAGCGAACCGCTGGACCAGAAGATGGATGCCTTCGGCTTTAACACCATCATCTGCAACGGCAACAGCCTGGCTGATCTGGAGCAGGCATTCATCTTGTTTGACCGCTCCCATGGTTCCGGCAAGCCGACCTGCTTCCTGCTGCACACCACCAAGGGCCTGGGCGTGAGCTTTATGGAGAACGCTGTGGATTGGCATGGCAAAGCCCCCAACGATGCCGAGTATGACAAGGCGATGGCCGAGCTGCGCGCCAGCTATGAAGTGATGGAAAAGGAGGCTGAACGGATCAATGGCTGATAACAAGAGCATTGCCACGCGCGACAGCTACGGTGCTGCGCTGCTGGAACTGGCCGATGCAGGCCATGACGATATCGTGGTATTTGATGCGGATTTGTCCGCTTCGACCCGTACCTCAGTATTTGCAAAAAAATATTCTGAACGCTTTTTTGACTGCGGCATTGCCGAGTGCAACATGGTCGGTGTAGCCGCCGGCATGTCCACCTTTGGCTATGTGCCTTTTGTTTCCTCGTTTGCCATGTTTGCTGCGGGCCGCGCTTTTGAGCAGATCCGCAACAGCATCGGTTACCCCGAGCTGAACGTCAAGATTGCTGCCACCCACGGCGGCCTGTCCGTCGGCGAGGACGGTGCTTCCCACCAGTGCTGCGAGGACTTTGCGCTGATGCGCACCATCCCCGGCATGGTCGTGATCTGCCCCTCTGACGATCTGGAAGCCCGTGCCGCTGTGCGCGCCGCTTACGCCCACAAGGGCCCCGTTTACCTGCGTTTCAGCCGTCTGGCCACCCCTTCCCTGCATGATGCCAATAACTATACTTTTGAAATCGGCAAGGGCGAGGTTCTGTGCGACGGTTTTGATCTGGCCATCATCTCCACCGGTCTGATGACCAGCGAAGCTCTGAAGGCTGCTGTCACCCTGAAGCGTCAGGATGCCATCAGTGTGCGCGTGATCAACATGCCCACCATCAAGCCGCTGGACGAAGAGATCGTTCTGCGCGCTGCCCGCGAGTGCCACAAAATCATCACGGTGGAAGAGCACAGCGTGATCGGCGGCCTGGGCGAGGCTGTTTGCAGTCTGCTGAGCGAGAAGGCCCCCACGCCCGTGCGCCGCATTGGTGTGCAGGATAAATTCGGCCATTCCGGCCCCGCATGGGAGGTTCTGCGCGATTACGGCCTGACCGCCGACGCCATTGCCGATGCCGTGCGTAGCTTTGTGAAAGAGGACCAGTAAGCTCTTTCCCCCGCCCCATTTGATTTAATAAGCAACACCCCGCCATCCGGTTCAAACGCCGGGCGGCGGGGTGTTTTTGTTTGTTGGAGCTATGTATAATACCCTTTGACCGAGAGCATATTATAACATTTCCCGTAACTGCCTCTAACCAGCAGCATCATTTTTCTTCTTTTTCTGATTCTTCAAAATAGCTTTCTATTTCGGCAGCCGGGATACTGTTCAAAGAGCCTTTCAGGGAATCTGCCCCTGTATACTTCAAAAACTCGTCACGCCAAACTCTGACGATGTGCTTATCTATTATGTATTGTATGCTTTTAACAATACCTGAATATTTATAAATCGTTGTATCGTATACAATAGAATCCCCTGCTGGTTCACTTTTACATTTATACTGTTCGAGTTTGTTTACCGCCGTGAGTTCTATGGCAGTAAGTGGTTCACCCCCTTTTTCCGATAGTCCTAATGCACTAGAACCAAACTGCGGGTTATTTCTAAGTTCCATAAAATTGGTATATACAGATTTATATGTTTTACTAAGCGCAATATAAGGTACGAGACTTCCATCAAGTGGATTAACAAATACATGGTTATAAAAATCAAAATCGATAATACATCCATGAATCTTTCCCGCTCCGCCTGTCTGCTTCACAAGTTCAGCGATTTGTTGTTCATACTGGCAGAACGGCCCAAAAATTTTCATTATGCATTTACAATATCCTTCAAGGTTATCATAATAAAATCTTATATCTTTATGTACAACTCTCGTTTTTGCTCCATCTAGAATGTACAGGTAGCCATTCTTGCGAAGTAGAAACATATACCACAGATTTTTCTTAAGCGCTATAATTTCTCCATTATGACCAAATCTTGGAATCACAATCTTATGTGCCTGGTTATAGTCCAGATACTCAACCTTTGAGATTGTATGAATACCATCTGGAAGCTCAACTAATGGATCATAAGTTTCATGATTTAAGACAAATTTCTTAAGTTTAACATCTTTAGCCTGGTATCCCAGCTGGTTATCTTCCAGCCGAATCGCTCCATTCCAATCAAGCGATCTAAAATTCTGATGGGTATGTCCACTAATATAAATCCATCCCGGATGATATTGTTGTCCTGACCAATCATGCATCGGTGTATGTGTCAATACAATAACTGGAACATCAGCAGCACACTGTTTCATCTTATTATAAATTTTTTCAAAACGAGATGAACGCTCTATGTCCTCTGGCCGTGTTAATGCATAGTTATAAATGCCATTGCTTGCATTGAAAGTCTCATTCTTTCCAGAAAATCCAAGGCCTCCAAGTACAACGACTGAAGCTTTTTTGAAATAAGCTTTCAACTCATCCACACTAGCCTCTATAATTTGTTCTTCTGATAAACGAGTTCCCTTCGTATTCCAACTTGCTCCCCATGCACTGTCTTGAAGTTTCAGATAAAGTGCATTTTCAAGGAGAATTCTTGTATTCGAGAAAAGGCTTTCTTCGAAGCTTTGCTCAATTTGTTTTGCAACCGCCTCTATTGATAGGTGCTCTTCTCTATTTTGCTTTTTGTCCTCATAATTCCAAACATCGTGATTTCCCAAAACACAAATAATAGCGCCTTTCCAATAGTACTGCAACGATTGATAAAACATTTTGTTGAGACTTATAAAACATGAAACGTCACCACCAACTAAAAGAATATCTTCCGGTGTATGTTCACAAACAAACCTTTTCACAAAATCGTCTATTATTGTCTTTATTTCGCTATATGTCTTACCTACCACATCAAGATTGTGTTCGATATGGATATCTGAAATGTAATAAACATTCGTTTCTACTTTCTTTTTAATTTCTGGTGCAAGTTTATTTGTAACTGTTTCTGCAATAAGTTCTTTTGTTTTACTCCTTATCCTCAATTTTCTTTCATTTCCACTATAAACCAGTGGGCTATTATGTGATGGTAACACTTTTATAGTTTCTAATCTTTTTTCATCATTTTGTTGCCCAAATACCAGTTTTTCCCCATAACCATGATCTTTGATTTCTTTCCGAATTGAATTTAGCACACTTTCTTTTAACGCATAGCTCGGAATGTATCGTATAATATCTCCTTTCGCATTTTCGCTTTCCAGGTAGTGCGCAATTAGTCCTGGCGTAATATCTTTTGGGGCGAATCCTTTAATACTTTTACAATTTTGTTGAAGTGATAACAACAAAATTTCCTCTGTTCTAAACTTTTTAGGTACATATGTAATAGGCCATACAGACTCTCCTTCGCTTCCTCTACCTTCTTTCGAAGCCTGAATAGCAGCTTTAATCATCTCTTGTGTCATATACTTATTAGGGACATAGTTAAGTGCTAACCCATTATATTGTACAGCGAGTTCATACCATTTTGGGGCTTTTCTTTTCTTCCGAACCGATTGCGGGATATATGTTACTGCCATTCCCTCCACACTTGTTTTCAGGGCAAGCAAGCACATTTCTTCTGTTTGCAACTCTTCAGGGACAAATCGTATCAAATCTCCATTCTTTTGAACTGCAACATCATACATTTCGCTGTTTCGAAGTTTTTGTGGAACAAATTCCATGTTTCCACTATTTTTTTGAACTGCCACAAGACAAAGTTCTGCTGTCAACAATTTTTTTGATGCCACTTTAAGGATTGGCCTTTTCCCTTCTTCTTCGGCATTGATAGCTTCCTCTATTAGTTCTAGTGTTTGTCCTGTCTTTCCTACGTATTTGAGAAGGTAATAGTAGTGTCCTGGTAAATTCTTATCCTTGAGATATTCCGGCATTGTTACATCGTCAAAAATCGAATAGTTATTTTCGGTCATAATAATTTTCCTCCTTTCGCGTGTTACATTCGTCTTTTTCTTCATTATAATGCATTACATTATCAATTTCAATCGTCTTTGCGTGAAAAAAAGACCTCCTATCGTATCATTCCACAGTTGTGGCTGATACCGATGGGCGGTCTTGTAGATCAAATGTTCAAACAGAATCAGAACTGATTGCACGCAAACACGCTGGCTCCGGTGGCGCGGGCGGCGGCAAGGCCGGGGGCGCTGTCCTCAAAGATCATGGTATGGGCGGCGTCCACGCCAAAGTGGGCCATGGCTTTCAGGTAGCCCTCCGGGTCCGGCTTATTGTTGACCACATCTTCCTGGGTCAGGATCAGGTCAAACCAGTCAGTGCAGTGAAAGTGGTCCAGCATTTCCGTTGCGTTCTGGCGGCTTCCTGTGGTAATCACGGCCAGGTAATGGGTGGGGCGCAGGGCTTCCAAGATGACAAACAGTGCCTCGTTTTTGCGGGCTATGTCCATGTTGGCGGCGTAATACTGCTTTTTCAGGTCATGCACCCGCTCCACATCCTCGGCAGAGGGGCTGCCGCCCATCAGCGGCTGCAAAAAGGCGCGGTAATGCCTGCCGTTGCAGTAAGCGGCATAGTAATCATAATCCAACGTAAAGCCGAACGACTCCAGCGCACGGCGGTAGCTTTCAGCGTTGACGGCAACCGTATCAAACAATGTGCCGTCCAGATCAACGGCGATCAGTCCTTGCTTTTTCATCAAACTTTCCCTCGTTTTCCCATGTATTCAGGTCGTTGGCCACCATGACAAGCCCAGCATAGAACATGGGGGCACGCTTTTTATCTTTGTTGAGCTTGTAGGGCATCAGGCGCAGCCAGTGGATGAGCTCGTGCGCCAGGATGCTGTGCAGCCCTGCCGCGCCGCAGCGGGCACGCAGGTCATCGCAGACCGCTTCAAACAGCGTATCATAGGCGGCGGAGCGGGTCAGCTGGAAGTCAATATGGTTTTCCTGCACAGTGCAGCGCGGGGTCATCATCATGAACTCATAGCCGCCGTGCAGGCTTTGCAGCAGTTTGCCGTAATCCAGGTAGGGGCTGTCGTGCAGGTTGCCGGTGTTGGGGTCAATGATGTACCACGCTTTATCGGGGTTCTCCACATCGGTGCGGCAGATGATGTTTTCCACCGTCAGATCGCCGTGGATATCCGCCACGGGGTCTGCGGCAAACAGGGTACGCAGCGCATTGTGGTCAAACAGGCGGCCCAGCTCTTTCAGGTTGCGGTAGCTGCGGCCATTGATCCAGATGCGGTCATAGTTCCACAGTTCTTTCAGGATGCGGGCATCCCGGATCTTTTCCAGATTGGCATCCATCTTTTTGTTCAGGTATTCCTCAATTTTTTCGGGATCCGCCGGGCGGGCTGTGGGGCGGTAGAGCTGTTCATCCAGTGCCCGCAGCACACTGCGCAGGATGGCTGCGCTTTTTCCCGGCGGGTTGGAATGGATATAGCGGAACAGTCCCACCGCGCTGCCGGAATAGGTCATATCATACCAGCAGTAGCCTTCGCCGGTGCCCTCGCGCAGAATTTCGCACAGCGGCAGGCGGGCGGCATTGCGGCGCAGCCAAGCCAGCTGTTCGGCCAGTTTGGCACCGTCCGCGCCAAAGGCGTATTTGCGGTAAAAGGTCGCGGCACCATCGGTACACAGCATGGTAGTTGCGTTGGAACCGGCGGAATAATCCTGCAAAATGGTAATGTTCTGGTTGATCTCAATGAACTTGGCCACATAGGCTTTGTTCTGCAGGCTGAAATACTGGTTGAGGAATGCGCCGCGGTCCCGCGGGTCCACCTGGGGCAGCAGGTTCAGGTAGTTTTCCTGCCCGGCTTCCCGGTTGGCGATCGGCTCCGCTGCACCGTTCAGGGCGGCGCGCAGACGTTCCGGCAAAAGAGGTGCCGCAAACATAACCGCCAGCGGCAGCAGGAACCAGGCAATCACCAGCCCACGGGCGGCATCGCTCAAACCGAGGGAGCCCGCCACACCAAGGCTGGTCACATCCACGCTCTTGACGCCGAACAGCATGTTGAACACTTCCACCAAGCCAAAGCTGCCGCCAGCGCCGCCGCAGGCAATGATTGCCTGCCCCAGCACCGCGTAAGAAGCAAGGTAGGCCCCCCACATGAGAACCGTATTGAGCAGCAGCCGCCACAGGTTGACGCGGCGCAGATCCTTGAAGGTGTTGATGAGACTCCAGCAGAACACAAGGCCGTCCAGCTTGATGGTATCATTGAAAATGCTGCACACGGCCAGGCAACACCGCTTGAGCAGGTCCCGCAGCAGTACCACCAGCACCAGGGCGGCGGCCAGCAGCAGCGCAAAAACCAGATAATACCGCGCTGCGCCCAAAACCGCAGCGCCGCCCAGCCCGGCCAGCCGGAACCCGCCGAACAGCAGCGCCACCACCCACACATCCAGAAAGCGATCCATGATGACAGTGGCAAAAGCAAAGCCTGTTCCGGTTTTCATTTTGCGGCCAGCCAGAGCGGCGCGCAGAAAATCGCCCACATGGAATGGCAGCAGAAAGTTGACGGCGTAGCCCCCGGCCATGGCGCGCAGCAGACTGCGGCGCTGGGGGTATTCATAAATGCGGATGAACTGTTCCCACCGGAGCAGGCGGAACACATGCCCCAGCAGCACCAATGCCGCGGAGGAAAGCAGCAATAATAAAATGGTTCCGAAAGGTTGCATCGGCGGTCACCTGAATCAGTTAGTTTATTTGGGGGGATTTTACATCAGCATTTCAAACGCGGCCTTGTTGGCCTCCTGTTCCGCCTGGGCATACTCCGCCGGGGTGCCAAAGGGCAGGTGCAGATCAGTTGCAAATCCGCGCAGGTCCGCCCCGCGGTTCGCCAGCACGTTGTAAATGCCGGAAACAAAAAATTCTTTATAATCGCAGTGGTGCAGGTACTCTGCACAGGCGGAAGCATAGAGCTGCTTATTTTTGAAGTAATACGCCCCGCAGATGGCATCATGGCTGACGACCTGCTTTTCCACCGTGTGGCACACCCTGCCGTCGGCCCCATATTGCAGGTAGCTGTAGGCCGGGGAGTCGCTGGCAAAGGTCAGCAGTGCGCCGTCCGGGCCGTTGGCAAAATCGCCCGCCTTGCAAAACTCATTGAACGGCTTGCAGAGGAACAGGTGATCGCAGTCATTAAAGAGCAGCGGCTCATCGTCCGGCAGGCTTTCCGCCCCGCGCAGGGCGGTGATGGCGGCGCCCTCCGTCACTTCGGGCAGGGCCACGATTTTGGCATCAGGGTAATAGGTTTTGATTTCCCGGTCAATGGCATGGTCGCGGATATGCTCCTCCAGCACCACAAAGGTGATATCGGCACAGTCCACAAATTTGGCAATGCTCTGGGTTGCCCAATAGAAAAACGGGCGGTCGTTGATCTCGATCAGGGGCTTGGGCATCACAAAGCCGTTTTCAAAAAAGCGGCTGCCGCGCCCGGCCATCGGCATTACAAGGTGCAGCTTTGCCATGTTATTCCCCTTTCGCATCGCGGGCAGCCAGCATGGCGCACTCGTTCTCGATCACGCGGCGCAGGCCTTCGCGGATGTCGATCTTCGGTTCCCAGCCATAGCACTCTTTGGCGTGGGTGTTATCGCACAGGGAATACTTGTTGACCTCGTGGTCCAGAATTTCCGGCTTGATGCCGTAAGCGCCGCCGTACAGCTCCGGGTACTTGGCCCAGTAATGGCTGGACGGGCAATATTTGGCTTCGATCTGCTTGCCCATCAGCTCGCAGGCCGTGGCGTACAGTTCGCGGACGGAGTAGTTCTTGTTGCTGGAAACGTTGACTGCATCAAAGCCCGGCTGATCCCACACGCGCATGGCCAGGTCGATAAGGTCATCCACATAGATATAATCGCGGCGCTGGTTGCCGTCAGAGTGGAACTCCGGCACACGGTCATAGTATAGCTCGCGGATCATATAGCCCACAAACGGCGGCTGCTTGCGCAGGCAGTCAATGTGCGGGCCGTAAACGTTGGCAAAGCGCAGGCAGGTGATGTTCATGCCGTAGGTATCGGCAAAGCTCTGGCAGAACCGCTCGCCGCAGTATTTGGTATTGGGGTAGATCAGCGTGGGCGGGTTGAACTTGGATTCCACGGTCGGGAACTCGGTTTCATTCTCGTACATCGCGTTGGTGGATGCCTGAATGACATGCTTAACGCCGGTGCGGCGGGCGTTTTCCAGCACGTTGACAAGGCCCAGCGTGTTGACGCTGACGGCCTCCACCGGGTCGCTCTGGCAGTCCGGCAGGGGGGCAATGCCCGCAATGTTATAGACGATATCAAACTTTTCCTGCTCAAACAGGGCTTTCATGCCCTCCTTATCGCGGATATCCATCTTGATGACATCGGCGGAAAAATCATGGTCGTCAAAATGCAGGTTATCGGCGCTGCCATAGCTGTAGTTATCCACACCAATGGCGGTATGGCCGTTTTTCCACAATGCATGCATAAGCTGGCCGCCGATAAACCCGGCAGCACCCGTTACCAGAACCTTCATAATCAACATCCCCCTTTACAGATTAGAAGCAATGATGGTGCTTGTATATTCTTCGATTGGTTTTTCCCGCCATTCGCGGGTCACAAACTCGTTTTTGTTTTTCAGGTAGCGCCCGCACAGTTTGAGCAGGCTGACGCCAAAGCTGGTCAGTTTGTTGTTGGATACCTGGTCTTCCTCCCGCCAGCTGATGGGGAAGAAAAGGACTTTTTGCTTGAGGTGGCAGAGGGCCAGGATCATGCAGTCATTAAAATACAACGTATCCGGAAATTTTTTATAATAACCGTTTGCCAGCGGTGGCACGGCGTACAGGTTCAGGCCGCTGCCCAGGTCGGTGATCTTGTGCCCGGCCACCAGGCTGAACAGCCAGTTAAAGCCATAGTTGCCCACCACACGCAGAGTGCTGTAGCCCTTGATGCGGCTTCCCGGCATAAAACGGGAGCCAAGGCAGCAATCATACTTACGGTGGCGGCCGCTGTGTACCAGGGGCAGCACATCGCGGATATCGCCCTGGTCGTCGCCATGCAGCACAATCAGGTAGTCGAAGTTATGCTGAACGGCGTACTGGAATGCCACTTTATGGCTGCCGCCCAGGCCATAGTTCTGGTCGTTGCGCAGCAGGCGGACCGGGGCCTGCGGGTGGGCCTGCATCCAGCTTTGCACGGCGGCTTCGGTGCCGTCGGTGGAGCGGTTATTGACCACGATGCACTCAGTGACCATAGCGGCCACCTGACGGTCCAGCAGCTGGTTCAGCACACGGGGCACCTGTTTTTCACAGTTATAGGCAGGGATAAAAACAAGAAAGCGTTCCGGCATAGGGCAAGCCTCCTGAACAAGATATTTTGATTGATTATAGAATACTATATTTGGGGCGGGGGGTCAAATTGGAAGGAGCGAAGATTGAATTAGGGCGGGCCTGCGGTTTTGCGCTGTGGGGAACGGTCGAGACCGTTCCCTGCAAAGCCGTTGGAAATGTGTTCTACACACCCGCAGGTTTTCCACATTTTTTCCTGTGCTTGTGGAAAGCTCAATCAACTACCAGCACTTGCAGGTGGGCGGTGCCGTGGGTGACGGGGTAGCGGGCGGTGATGGTAAAGTTTTCTTCGATCCAGGCATGGAACGCGGCCATATCGCGCACTTCGGCTTCATCATACAGAATCACATCGGGACGCTTCTCGGGCAGTTCCTCATAATACTGGATGAACCGCGGGTCGCTGTCGGTACCGGAGATGACGGACGCCTGACCGATGGTCAAGGTTCCTCCCGCCATCATAAAGCCAAGGCCGTGCTGCTCGCCAATAGCCTGCAGCACCTGCTTGCCCGCAAAGGGTTCCAGCGCTTCGTACAGGGCCATCTGCATATCGGCGGCTTTTTCGTCCGCCCAGGTCCCTGCGGTGGGGCCTGCGGTGATCTGCTTCAGGTTGGCTGTTACCACATTGGCAGGCTTCCAACCCGTTACCAGAACGCACCAGAACCGGCACACCAGCAAAAATACCAGCAGCGCCGCCAGCACACACTGGCCCTGGGGCAGCTTTTCCTGTTCCGGCTCCATCTGCCTGCGTGCCAGCATGGCAAAGCAGCCGCAGAGCGCGGGCCAGGTCAGATACATAAAGGTAGCCGAAAAGCCCAGCAGCGTAGAGCGCAGAATGAACGCATACGCCGCTATGCCCGGCAGAAAGCCCAGCCAGAACAGCGGCTCCCGCGCTGTGCCGCGCCCCTTGCGGAACGCCCAGGCCACCGCCAGCACCAGCGCCGGCATAAAATAGCGCTCATCGGAGCTGGAGTCCGCCACAGCGCGCACCGCGCAGAGCAGAGCCGCCAGAATGGCCCAAAGGTTCAGGGCAAGGTCGGTCCAATCCCGTTTTTGGCGGGTTTTGGCCCACCACAGCAGACAGAGCACCACGCTGGCGGCCAGCGGCTTTGCCAGGAATTTGGCGGTGTTCAGTGCCTGGCTTGCCAACAGGGCCAGCCGCTGGCTTGTGGTAAAATCATACTGCGGGTCGTTCAGGATCAGGCTGACGCGCTGCAAAAACACGGTAAGCCCCATGCCGGGCAGCACATACGCCAGAAACGCTGCCGCACAGGCCATACAGCCCAGCACAAACAGCACCGCGCCGCGGGGGATCTTACAGATCGTCGGCTCCTTGCCGCGGCGGCCCAGCAGCACCATGCCGATAAAAATCACCGCCGCCGCCAGTGCGCTTTGCGGGAACGCCAGAAAGCTGAAGCAGGCGCACACCGCCCCCAGCACTACCAGCCATGGGCGGCGGAAACCATGGGTGTAATAATGGTAAAAGCACAAAAATGCCGCCACGGTGAAGTGGAACTGCTGGCTGATATAATCCGGCCCCAGGAACCACTTGGGGGTGTAGACAAACAGCACCACTGCGCCCAGCAGCGCCCCATGGCGGCCAATGGTCTGCTTGAAATCGCGGTAAAATACCGCGCTCATGGCCGCTTTGCAGACCAGCACCACAGCGCGCACAAACAGCAGCGCCCCGGTGGTTGTGCCTGCAATGGCGGTATACAGAGCCAGCACCAGCGCTGCCGGTAAGGCCGAAAGCTGGTGCGGCTCCCACATGGTATAAAACAGCCGGTCCCCCTTTACCAGGCGGAAGCCCAGGGAGAACGCATATTCTTCATCAATTTCCAGCCCCACAAACAGCGTCTTGGCCATGGCGAGAACCGCCAGAACCAGCAGCACCGGGGTTAAAATTTTCCACAGGCGGTCCTGTGCATTTTTTTGCGGCATAGGCCGCCCCTCCTCTATTGTTTGATTTCATGTAAGGCAAAGCGACGGGCGCACAATGTGCGCCCCTACGGGAGTTCTGCAATTTCTAATTGCTCATTTCTAATTTCTAATTGCTAAGGCAATACCGCATAATTCTAAGTGCCGATACGGCGAGCGAGGTGCGGCAGA